>DALZ01000168.1 GCA_002496955.1 Euryarchaeota archaeon UBA128
ACCGATGAATCTGCTGTGTTGAACGACTTTCGGTGTAATGTACTCGTAATATCTCGTGATGCTAATTACAACATTCAGTCAAATGGCGATATAAAACAAATCTGCGTTTATGATTTAATCCCACATTCGTTGATGGCTAATGTGACAAATAAGACATTGGATAAAATGTTATTGTATTGTCAAAATAAAATGGTATATCAGGGTCAAGATAGCAGCAAAAAGCATTGGTGGGTTTCTCAACAAGATGTTGCATCGGCCATAGCATTAGTAATCGATGATTTTACAAAATTACCGCTTATTTCACAATTGTCTGGACGGCGAGGGTGGACCGATTCTGAAACTTTTCATCAGTTACAAATGTTATACGAGCGCACAATGGCTGGCGCTACCGGAGAGTTTCGTACGGCTCATCTAGTGCCAGCATCTCCTGTATCGCCTAATCTAGAGAAGGTCACTGGTATTGTGGATACTGAGCGACCAGACTTGATGCCACTCAATGATTTGCTTAAATCAGTCAGTGGTATGGGCTGGCGCCCTATGGTTCCGCTCAGAGCATCGCTAATGCAATATCTGGCAACTAAGTCAACTGATTACAATGTTTGAGGGCCGCCGTCAGGAATAACGCTGAGGGCTGTAAGATTACCATACAGAGTTGGTCCATTGGTAAATGTCCCAAAGATGCCGGTATCGCCATTTGGGTTGTGGGATAATGCTAACCAAGGTCGTCCGTAAGCATCAATCTGCATGTCGATAAAGTCACCAAACCCGCCGCACCGCTCGTATCCACAGGTAGGGCTAGCGTTGTCGAGTGGATCCTCGTCGGCATTGACTTGAACAGTGGTTATCAGCGGAGTTTCATTAAACGCATCAGTCATTACTGAGATGTAACCATCCCACAAACCATCTCCGTCTTCTCCAATGTAGCCGAATGCCACACGCCCTGGATCTCCCGCAATTACTACTGGGAAACCTGTGCCTTGAAGGTGGCTGGGGGCGACCATGACCGCGTTAGACCAGGTTTCTGCATCGTCAGTCGAGTAAGAAAAGTATGGTAAATTATCTATTCCCATCCACATTGCATAGACGTTGCTCTGTGTATCAGTGTCGACTTGTGCCTCCTCAGCATTCCAGGTGTCCGCTGTGCCAGACTCCTCGGTTGGTAATACATGCTCGGTCCAAGTAATTGCCCCATCTTCGGTTTTATACATTGAATAACCTTCACCGTCACAGCCTATTTGGCCCCGATAGAAATTCCCGTTTTCGGCACCAATAATGTGAGCTGATAAGCCCCCGCTTTGACAGTCAACAGGCGCTCCAGGTAGTTCTGGCCCCCATGTAAAACCACCATCTTGGCTAGCGGAGCATAGTGGTGCAGGATAATTTCCATTGATGCAGAATACCCACAATGTTTCGTGTAACAAGCCACCGTATGGTGAAGATGCGATAGTCTGATGGTCCTGAACGGAGTACCCGGTAGCAATCGACGGTCCAGTCCATGACTGGCCTTCATCATCTGACCACTCGACAGTCATGCCGCCGAGGGCATGCATGTCGAATTTCATTATTCGGTCGGTCCATGGGTCGACATAGACATATGGGTCGTTAGAGTTGGCTACAGGTGGAAACGCACCGTAGACATCTTGACAAGTATAATCGTCTATTGAGGTCATTTCTACCATATTGCTGCACTGGACTATGGCGGTTGACCCAGCATTGCCATTGCCCCAACTAGTAATGTAGAGATTCCCAGTTGAGGTAATCCCCATAGTTGGTTCAAATGTTGACATGCCAATGCTGTAGTATGATGAGGTCGAATAAAACGGAATATTGTCACCGCCCAGCGCTGAGGTATTGTTAGTAGCATCAATGCCGCCTGGGTAGTGATACCATGTTCGACCATCCAATTGTTCGGCGAAGTCAAAAAAACCAGCAACCTCAGTCTCTGGCACAAATTCTTCTTCACCAAAGCAACCAGATAATGACAAAAGTGCCATTATCAAAACCATAAATATTGCATTATTCTCTTTTCTCATATTAATCGCTCCCAAACAAATCATATCCAATTAAGGGTAGTAATACGCTCGCATCCCCTTCAACACACACATTGGGGGCTTCCGGACGCATCTTACCCCAAGATATTGCTTCTCGGAGCCTAGCGCCTGATAAACTCCCGTCGTGTTCTGGGGCAGTCGTTATGTATACTGCAGCATCGAGTCCACCTCGGTATTGATTCCACCAGATTACATGATGCTTTGAGATGCCACCGCCGACCATGAGTGCATTTGATACTTCAACATCCCAAGTCAAATCGCTCATAACCTGCTCATCCGCCAGTGTATCAATGTGAAAATCGCGATGTTTTTGTCTAAACATGAATAACTGGGCCCCAATCGAGCCATCGGTGATGCCCGGAATACACACAGGAATTTTGTTTTTCCATGCCCAATAAATTAGTGAATCGGGTTTGCCAATACGCTTACCCAACTCCCACACCAAGTGGATTGACCCGAACCCAATCCATGCATCAGCACCTGACAGGCCCGTTTCTTCCTGTCGTGAGCGGTAAATATCTTCTAAAGCTGGCATTACCACTTCTTCTATTATCTCGCCATATGACGAATTTGGGACAATTACGTTGCCAAGGCGCATCAATGAGTGTTCACCTAACTCTATGTCATCGAGCTCGAACGCGCCGTGAAAGTAATCCTGATAGGATCGAGCAATATCATGGTCTAATGTTCCACACGTGGTTGAAATAACATTGAACATCTTATGTTTTGTTGCCTCGACAAAAAAGCCTCGTGTTCCAGTGGCACATAGGCAGGCCGGGAATGACAACCAGTTGCAAACTTTGTGTGAGTCACCATTTACTGCCTTAATCTGGTTTTTCATGTCCAGTAAAATATCTCTTGCCGTGGCCAATTTTGTGGCGGTAAAACCTCCAGCTTTGGCCATTTGATTGAGTAAGGTGGTCGGAGTGGTAATCTTGGCAAACTCGTAGTCCTTGACCGGGACGTCAAAATCATCCGGAGATATCGCCATAATACCGCCAACGACAGCCCAAACATGAACCTGTTTATTGTAAAAGTAATTGCTCAAGTTCGAAAATACGATCCCTTAGCCTTGCTGCCTGCTCAAAGTCCAGTTGCCTAGCGGCATTTTCCATTTCTGCTTTCAGTTCAGTCAACAACTCCGCAATCCGCTCAGGCGTTAGCCCGGTGTCGGCATCTATCAATTCACTATTTTCCAATTCAAAAATCGAATTTTCAATTGGATTTTTAGTTTCAGTTGACATTCTGGCCCATGCACCTGCACCGAGGCCTAGTTTTTGTGCCCAATCGCCATCGCCTCTGCCACCTTTTTTGCCAACAAGGCGTTTTGTTCCAGCTGTGGTGTTTGTTCCAGAAATGAAATCATCATCTTTGGAATACATAGCCGGAAGCGCTTTTTTAATGGTTTTCGGCACTATGTCGTGTTCGGTATTGTAAGCCTCTTGCCGAGCTCTTCTCTCTAGGGTTTGTTGAATTGCCGCAGACATAGATGGTGACATACCATCAGCGTATAGGATCACTTTGCCGTTTTCATTTCTAGCAGCACGACCGATGGTTTGAAGCAAACTTCTTTCATTTCTCAGGAAGCCTTGCTTATCAGCATCAAAGATGGCAACTAAACTTACTTCTGGAATATCAAGTCCTTCTCTCAGAAGGTTAATCCCAACAATGACATCGATATGGCCAATTCTCAGTGCGTTGATAATTTCAGAGCGTTCGATAGTATCTATTTCGGAGTGCAAATGATGAGATTTTATCCCCATGCTATTGAGATATTCAGAGACTTCCTCTGCGAATTTTATTGTCAGCACGGTGATGAGGCAGCGCTCGTCGTTGCTTACTCGCTGGTTTATTTCTGATAGTAAATCACTGACTTGTCCCTCTGTGCCGCGCACTTCGATGTTGGGGTCTAGTAAACCAGTAGGTCTTATTTCCATTTTTGATATATGCTGGATTGATTGAATCATGTCATACATACTTTCAGATTCAGGATGTTTTTTGCTAATGTCCGGGGGACCAGCCCCTCCCTTAGATTGTGCATGTAATAATCCGTTAGGTATTGCTTGTTTGGTTATCTCGCACAGGTGTCTTAGTTCACGCTCTCCGGGGGTGGCCGAAACATAGACCATCTGGGGAACTAGTGATTGGAATTCTGGTATTTTTAGCGGCCTATTGTCTGCAGCAGTGGGTAAACGAAACCCGTGCTCAATTAGACTGTCCTTCCGAGATTTATCGCCATGGTACATGCCACCTACTTGTGGTAGGCTAACGTGAGATTCATCCATTATCACAAGGAACTTATCAGGATCATCGTGAAATTGCTTGGCGCACGCGGCAAAGAAATCCAGTAAGCAATATGGGCGCTGACCTCGCTCTCTGCCATCAAAGTGGAGAGAATAGTTCTCGATAGATTGGCAATGGCCAATTTCTCGCAACATCTCAAGATCATATCGGGTTTTTTGTTCTATTCTGTGAGCTTCGAGGTCTTTGCCCAAGCTTTTGAAGTGCGCAATTCGTCCGTCAAGTTCTGTCTCGATTGACTCCAAAGCCTTCTCAAACCGCTCGGGACTGGTCATAAAGAATTCTTTTGGATGTATCCAAGCTTCGTCTAAATTATCCAGGACTTCCCATGATACTGGGTCACAGACCTGCACCTTTGTCACGCCGTCAAAATCAAACTGTATTCGCAACGGATCGTCTCTTGAAGGCATCCAAACGTCTAACACTTCCCCTCTCAAGCGACAGTTACCTCTTGCCAAATCTGTATTAGTTCTTGTATATTGAAGAGCAATTAATTCCTTCAGTAAGTCCGTGGGTTCAATCTGTTGCCCAACATGGCATCTAACGTGAGATTCGAGGAAGGTTTCAGGGGGGTTTAGGCCGTAAATACACGAAACAGAGGACACAATAACGCAATCCGGTCTACTAACTAGCGATGCTACAGAAGCAAACCTTTCCTGCTCAATACGCTCATTGATTGATAATTCTTTATCGATGTAGAGATCGCGTTTTGGCAAATATGCCTCGGGTTGATAATAATCATAATGAGAGACAAAGTAATCAACAGCATTTTCTGGGAAATAACCAGACATTTCCTGGTATAATTGCCTTGCAAGGGTCTTGTTATGGCTCATAATCAGTGTCGGGATGTTTAGCCTCTCAATGACTTTCGCCATAGCAAAAGTCTTCCCGCTACCCGTGACGCCTAATAGGACGCATCTTTCTTGCGAATTTTCCAATTGAGAAATCAAATTTTCAATTGCTTTTGGTTGGTCACCAGAAGGTTCAAACTCTGAGTGCAATATAAATCGCTTCTTGTCAGGGTGCAAATGCTCCAGTGCCGCCCCTTCTAGAGCCTTTGAAAGGTCAAATGGATCTTTTTCGATAAGATCTGAGTCGTCAACCATCAGATTTGCCAAGTTTTCAAACTCGCCATCATCATCCCAGTCATTAGGCACAATATACCTCCTCCACAACAACGGTGTCAATCAACGGTTTTCAATTGTGGTATTTTCTAAGGTAAGTACAGACCACCATTAACGTGGATAATACTACCGGTAATGTAGGCTGAATCTTCACTTACCAAGAATGAGATGGTTGCGGCCATATCCTCAGGGGTCCCGACTCTCTTAAGCGGCACCTCATTTTCACGCTGGGCTCGTTTTTGTTGAGAGTCACCGGCCAGTATTGCGGTATCGACATAACCGGGTGCTAGAATATTCACTCGTTTGCCTTCAGGCCCGACTTGTTGCGCAAGTGATCTGGCCCAGACCGCTAATGCAGCCTTGGATGCGGAATAATCTGCGCCATGTGGCGAGCCTCTCGTCCCCAATTGGGAGCCAACAACGACCATTCTTGCTCGTTCAGACAAGTGTGGTTGGATGGCTTTCCATACTGCCACAGAGCCTTCAAAATTTATCATCATGGTTTCACGCAGCGTTTCAATAGTAAGTTCGCTTGCTGAAATTCGATTATAGGCACCATGATTGAGGACTAGGACATCAATTTTTTTCGCCATCCATGGGTGAATACTCAGCAGACTAACTTCACCTTCATTGGCACAGTCAACTTTTACAGCCAAAGCATCACCATATTGTTCTCGTATTTTGTCTACCAGCATTTCCGCAGGTTTTGAAGAGGTATTGTATGTCAACAGAATATCATAACCGTCTTTTGCCAATCGCAAACAAGTGGCTGCACCAATTCCTTGACCACCACCAGTCACCAATGCTACAGGTCGGCTCATGTCGTTCCTAGTTGGTTCTAAGCAATAACTCAACCGAATTATTCAACAAACTGTCTGAGTTGAGGCGGCTGCCATCCTTCAGGTTTCATGACCTTGCCGTCCGCTCTTCTGATGACCTTCCCGTCCACGAGTTTAGCCATATTTGAGCGATGAACTTCATTAAATGCGTCGTCATAGATATTCTGCATTCCGTGGTTGATTATGGTGCCAGCTAGAATATAGCCAATATCCGCTAATGCATCCAGCACTTCCACTAAATCGCCACTTCTTGCCGCCTCTGCATATTCTTGGACCTCTTCAGTCAGAAGTTTTATTCGCAGTTCAATAAGTTCATCAGGGCCTAATCCAGGCGACTCCAGTTTTGGAATTTCAAACGCTTCATTAAACTCTAACAGTGAGGCAACGATTGGGTTCATAACTTAGTTAAACCCCATGCAGTATTTCAACATTTCACTGCTCAATACAGCACATTTTGTGCTGCTGACCATTGTGAATTTACATGTAAATTTACATGAAGGATGTATATTGTTCACGGGATGGCCTTAGTCGAGATCACTTGTTTACATTGGTATGCTGGACAGATTTACCTTGGGTTGTTTAGAACACACCAGCACTCTTCAATGAGAATAACGCTATGATACCACAAATAACGTAAATTAGGATTCCAATGGGACCTCTCTTGAATTTCGAGGACGGTTTGAATCCAAGAATTGGTTCTGCTTTTTCGGCAAGGTTTTCTTCAATCTCCCCGATTGACTTCATGCTTGAACTACGATGTATTGACAATTTGAACATTTTGCAAGTCTGGCTTTATCAGCAATCATTCTTTAGAGTTCATGAGATATGAGCAAATTCGTGCCTAGCCGAAAACCGATGAGTGATTAGACGCCTCTGATTTATCCAAGTCCATCTGTGTGTTGTCTATTATATTCAAAAAATATAAGTTCCTATCCGACTAACATTCAAAGTTCTTAAAAATTGGTAGATAGAGGTGTAAATAGGATGTCAATATTCGTTAGTGATGAAGCGAAACAGAAATTCCAAGGGTTTTGGGTAGGATTAGCAACTCCAATTCTTATTGGATGGGGGTGTTCCCTCTTTTCACTGAGTATTTTATCAACTCACGACGGCCCTGTGAGTGAATTATCGTATATTGAGTATTTTTTTGCAGTGTTTTGGATAGGGGGACATCTCGTTCTTTGGCCGTTGACAGGATGGTGGTTGTCTCGACGGGCGAAAAAACATGAAAATCTACCGTTAAAAAAGGGATCTCTGCTATCCATGAGGTTGGCCCTTATCTGGGTCGCATTCATCGTTCTGGGTGGAACTCTTCAAGTTCTTGGAGGTGCGTAGGTGTCGATAGCCGATACGACAGAAAATTTAGCGGAGATTGAAATCAAGCGCCGAAATTATTGGCTTGGTTTCGTCGCTCCCATAAGTCCAATTTTCATATTGGCAACGATCGGATTTGCATCATCAGAATTAGATGCTTTGGTGGGGTTCATGTGTTCACTTTTTCTGTGGCCTCTAATTGGCTTTGGTATAGCTAAAAGTAAGGGGACTTTTGAAAAAAGTTTCCGTGCAGGAGCAGGTATTTCTGCAGTTATAGGTTTGATTTTTGGTGGTTTACTTGGGTTACGGATCTTTAGTTTGCTCGGGGATGCTCTTCGCTGACATATCGAGAGAATGACAAATATAGGCTCTAGTCAATACAAGGGTAGCGTTCAATATGGCCGATAGCAAGACCATGAATACAGGACAATCGC
>DALZ01000061.1 GCA_002496955.1 Euryarchaeota archaeon UBA128
GTTTAACGAAGGGTCATCACGGATGATTGTTTCAACACCGACAAGAATCGCATCGCATTCTTTGCGCAATTGATGAACTTCGTCAAGGCAGCCCTCAGAAGTAAAGCGACCGGCAGACTGACTGCGGTCATCAACCGAACCATGTTTGTCAACTGCGAGCTTGACCGTAACAATCGGCTTTCGATGCTCACACCAATATAGGAATTCGCGCATCTGGCGAGCAGCTTCAGCTTCGAGTAGACCGGTTTCAACCTCAATTCCAGCGTCCTCTAACACTTGGACTCCTTTTCCCCGTACCGTTGGATTTGGGTCATAGTGCGCTACGATGGCTTTCTTCACTCCAGCCCACATCAATGCTTGAGTGCAAGGTGGAGTGCGACCAAAGTGATTACACGGCTCGAGAGTGATGTAAGCAGTAGAACCGTTAGGCGAGTGGCCTTTCTGCTCAGCGTCGTGGATTGCCATCTGCTCAGCATGCAGACCGCCAAGATGGTCATGCCAGCCTTCAGCAATAATTACGCCATCTTGCACTAGCACGCAGCCGACCAATGGATTGGGTGAGACTCGCCCACGGCCAATTTCTGCGACCTCTAGCGCGCGTCTCATGAATCGAACATCGGCTTCGCTCCATTCCACGCTCTGCACCGGTCGATGCCTGTGGCTTAGCATAATTGAGTGCTTGCTTTGGTCTGTAGGGAAGTATTCATGCAACAAACCCCTATCGGGTAGCATGGCCTCTAACGATGAAGGACCTGCAATAATCGAGTTTTTACCCGACCTGACGACCAAGAAAAAGAAAGGTGTTCATCGACCAATCTATGCAGAAGTTTTCACTAAAGGGGTAAATCAAGGATATGCAATAAAAGTAATTCATCTAATGGTTAATCCATTCTCCGGCAAAAAGCAGGGTGAGAAAATTGCTAACCAAGCTAAACAAATGTTTGAGCAACAATCTATCGAAGTAAAGATGCATCTGTCTACCTTCTCTGGAGAGTTGATTGAGTTGGCCGCTAGCCTGACAACCAATGACTCTGATGTGGTCGTAGTTGTTGGTGGTGATGGAAGTTTATCAGAGGTTATCACCGGCCTAATGCAGGTAAAATCTCCGTGTCGAGTTGGTCTTATTCCGGCGGGAACTGGTAATTCGATGGCTAATGACCTGAAAATCAGTAGCACTGAGGAGGCGATCAATCGCATCTGTGGCGGAAATTATCAGTTGCTAGACCTTGCTAAGGTCGACATGGTTGCGGGACTACCTGGCAATGAGAGCGGTGAATTGACACGCTACAGTGCAAATCTTGTCACCTGGGGACTTGGTGTTGACTCAACCATCAAAGCCGAAGGAATGCGTTGGATGGGTCCAATGCGTTATGATGTTGGAATATTGATGGCAATTATGGCTAATAATCGCCGACATGCAACATTAACCATCGATGGACACACATTCGAGGACGATTTCACCTTGTTCCTAATCCAAAATAGCCAAACTGGCGGATCGCTACTGCCTCTGGCGCCAGGTGCCTCACTCGATGACGGAATGATGGATATTGGAATCCTGAAGAAGATGAAACGTGGTCAAATCCTCAAAGCTTTTGGCCAATTGAAAAAAGAAGGACGCCATGTGTTCCATCCAATGGTGGATTATTACCGATTCAAGACGCTAGAAATCTCTACGCCAAAGCCGACAGCCATCAATGTTGATGGCGAAAATATTGGTTCGACACCACTGAAAATGACGGTATTGCCCGGTGCCATCAAACTCATTGTTTGATCACAAGGAGAAATCTGAGAAGTCGTCCTCTTCTTCGAATTGCTGAACCTCCGGCTGAGTCTCTGGCTCAGGTTCAGGTTCAACTGGAGCTGTTGATCGGCGTTTCTTTGCCGCCCGCCGCTTCACCGGTGCTTTAGCGGCTTTCTTTCTTGGTGGTGAATCTTTACGGACACTAGAGAAATGTTCGCGGCGTTGCGGTGTAGGCTCATTGGCAACGACATTGCTAACCGGACTGCTCTCTCGTTTTGGTGGCGGACTCCACGTGTCTTGTTGACCAAAGACTGGAGTACTATCAACCACTGAATCAACGATTTCTTTTTCCAATTTAACGGATTCTTCCGTTGCTATTACGGATGAGGCGCTACCACCGAATTCAGTTGGGCCGTCGCTGGAACCGCCAGACAAAGCACTGTCGAGGTCGAAACCTGAGAGGCCAGAATCTTCTTTTTTCGAGGTTTTTTTACTTGGCGGTTGACGTTTCTGCGCGGCCTTATCCTCACGGTCATGTTGCCGTTTGCGCTCTGTTGGAGACATGGAACCTGATTTTTTGTCACGCTTGAGGTCTGCAGCCACTTTCTTAATTTTAGCCAATCCTTCTTCGCCAAGCAATGTCTTCATGGTTTCCTTAGCACCTTGTCTGACAATCATTTGCGAAAGTAGAAACATGGCAACTGAACCACCAATACCAACGACGATGAAGAAACTGATGAAACCAGCACGCCCAATCAATGGAACATCCCCCAACTTCCATTCATCGCCATCGTTGCCGTTTGCGCTAACTACTCGACCGTCAATCTCTATCTTGTCAACGAGAACATAAACTGATTCAACATTATTCACGCCCACCTGGAAATTACAATCTTCATTTACGGTGTGAGTAGAACTGCGATAATAACCGGTGGTTTGATCTGCATCGTTAATTCTAAACGGTGTTCCATTGACTGTCGTTGGGCTTATTAGATAACCGTGAACAGTAATTGGTTTATGCCATTCAGCCAAGGCAAGAAATCCATCGTTGAGGTTTTCGGAAGTTGGGATTAGCCCCAGTATGTACCATTCGGAGTCAGAGTCAGCATCGATTTCATCTAAATCAACTGACCCGGCTCTAGTTTCTGGCATCAATGGAATATTCCACTGCTTGATGTCGATACGAGCGCCTTCACCATCTTCAACAGCCTCAGCTGCGCCGGTTGACATAGCCTGTATGGCTACTGCTGCAGTGACAGCAGTATCCATACCTGTTGCACCCTCCAGTGGATCATGAGAATCATAGAGAGTACTGGCGGAAAGGTAACCGCTAAACTCAATCCTTGTAGAGGCGTTTTTTGCCAGAGTCAGCTGTTCGCCAACATCGCATCCGATTGGTGAAAGACTCTCATAAGTGGCTCGTGAATCGCCAAGATTGGTAGTTATCTCTGTTTCTTCGACAGAGAAATCAACTTCAATACCACTGTTTCCCCACTCTGCCGTATTTGAGCCCAAGCAGCCAGCTAGCAACATTGTGCAGACGAGAATTAGCGCTAGCCGGGTGCTCCGCATGATAAGCCTAAGAGGGATTTAGTTTGAGAACTCTTCCATTGTCAATCAACGATATTGACGGTGGATTGAATGGCGCAGAGAGAGGGATTCGAACCCCCGCGTCTTACGACAGTGGATTTCAAGTCCACCGCACTACCGGGCTATGCGATCTCTGCAACGATTCTCCCGATGAATTTCTCTTTGTAGTCTTTTGCCCTAACTTTCGGGCGAGTTTTTCGGCACTCACTCTACTTTGCTTGACTGTTTACTGCCGATTCTCACCGCAGCGATCGATATTGCCGCGATACTGGTCAAGATAGTAAAACCGGGGATTTTACCGGAGTCTGTATCTACTAAGCCCTCATCCTCAACCAGACTCTCAATATCCTCAATAAATTCCTCCGGGCTCCAACTATCGCCTGTCCATGCAATCACTGGTTTTCGCTGAGTATCGAGGATTAGCGTAGTTGTTGAGTGCCCGACATAGTATTCTTCTTCCACATCAGCTAACACACACGATAGCATAGAATCTTCTGGCCATTCATAGCCTTCGTCACACATACAGTGTTTGTTAGCCCCACTACCCATTTCCCAACCGTGTCCGTCACAAACTACGCTATCGTCTTCAGCAAATGCTCCCGGCATAGGAATTGTTGCATCATCAGTGTAGTTTGGAGCCCATGCAAGGTATTCAGGGTTGTCAATTGAATCCATGCCCACTTGACTTGCTTCCCAAGCCATGGTAGTTTGGTTCCACTGATGTAACTCCCACCACCAACTGTTATTGTTAGCTGCTGGACCTTCCCCGTTTACTAACTCTAAGTAATGGCCAAACTGTGTATCTGGTGCATCATAAGTAATACCTGCACCATCGAAAGCAGAACTGGTCAAATACCAGCCATTGGATTGGTTAATTTCCTGATACTTTGTGGTGTTATCGGGGAATACGATTGCTACAGAGGCTTGGTCTTCGGACGGTGTTGGCAGCAGACTGGCGTCGGCCGTTGATGCGACCCATGCGATGCTTTCGCTGATTGGATGTTCCACTGAGTCAACACCGAGTGAGGAGGCCGCCCAAGATTCGCTAGTCTTGTTGAAGGTCATTAACTCCCAATACCAGGAATTATCTGACGGCGTATCGATTCCATCAATCCCGTTTAGCATGGTGCCATATTCAGAATGAACTGAGTAGTTGAGTCCCCATCCTGCTTCGTTAGCCGCAAATTTTGTTGTCGACCACGCGGTTGGTAGGTTCATGAGCTCGGTTGCTACACCAGATTCATTGACTAGGATAACTGTTGAGTCGGCTGCTTGATGACCGTTTATATCGCCAATGTGAGCCGCTAACACATTCTTTTGTACCACCAAGCCAAAACTATCCCAAATCCCTTCGAGGTATGCTAATTCACCAGTTAGGTGAGGCCAATCAACACCGTGTAGCTGCGTGTATTCCTTCAACTTCTCTGGGGTATCGTAACCAGGATCAACACTTATTGAAACAAAAGACACGTGTTGTTGATACTCAGAGCCGATACCTTCCTCAACCGAACGTAATGACTGAGTAATTATTGGACAAACATCTGGACACTTGGTGAAGATGAATGCCACCACTATGACATCGCCTCTGAAATCTGAGAAATTTGTTTCAATGTTATCTTGATTGACTAGGGTAAAGTCGTCGACTGGGCCTCTTGATAATTGATATCCTTTGTAAGCTGTAGTGGCTGGTATTGTTGCAGAAAAAAGCATCAAAATTGCGACAATTGCCAACCAAGACTGCTTGGAAACCATACACCTTCCTAGAGATGGGGTTATTTGAATGCTTCATCTATTTGTAGCATAGTCCCAATCGGGGGTGCACCACGATGGTAGTTCAGTGATAGCCTCAGGGTTGGATAGGCCGATACCCCACAGCATCAGTAAAACAAACAGCACCGGGAACAGAGCTGTTCTCGTGTAAATACGGGGGTCGCCACGCAAGTGCATGAAGTAAGCAGCAATACCATAGCCTTTGATGATACCAACCACGATTAGAATCCCCCAAACCATGAAGCGGCTGATTCGAATATCTGTTCCGGGGATGTGCTCGAAGAACACAGCACCGACTTCAAATAATGTAAAGAACATCAACACTTGGAAATTCCAAAAATAGATGTCTTTACCCGTTTTATCGAGTAACCATTTTTCTAATCCTGTTGCTGCATGCTCGCCCAATTAATCACCTCAATACAAATAAAATGCTGGGAATATAACTACCCACGCAAGATCAACAAAGTGCCAATACAGCCCAAAATACTCGATACCTTGGCCGTTGTCTTCATCATAACCAACCGTGTCAGCTTTGAATACAAGATATAGCATTATCAGTAAACCAGCAAAAACGTGCATGCCGTGAGCACCGGTAGCGACGAAGAATATCGAACCTTGGACAGTACCGACGGTAAAACCTTCAGCGATGAGGTGACTCCACTCAACTAACTTCAAGACAATAAACATCGACCCCAATGCTAAAGTCACTATCAGATAATTCCTGACAGCAATTTTCTTGTTGGGAAGGAAAAATCTCAAGAAGTTTTTCGGAGCCTCCCAATCCTTGTCTTTAGCAGTCTTTAGCGCCAAGACAATGGTGTAAGAGGAGATTATCAGTGCAAACGTGTTGACTGCCCCTGGTAACATGGTCCAAAAGTCTCCAGTTCCCGCAGCACCCCCGGGTCTAAGATAGTCTGAAGCAGTGAGAACAATGTCACCTTCTGTTGCGCCAACTGAACATTTGCCCTCATCGAAAGCCCATTTAGTACACCACTCAGTTCGAATTCTAAGATATGAGGAAAAGAAGGTTGCGAATACCATAACCTCTGACATAATGAAGACCCAAATTCCAGCCTTTCGGATATGCTCTCCTTCGAATGGTGCTGAGGTAGCAATTTGCTCACCATAGCCAATAAATGGCAGATCTTCACGCCACCAATTTGCGATGCTAATCATGATAATCGTCAGACCAACCATGCTGAGTATCATATCGCCCGCAACAAAACTACCACCTTGTCCCAATAATGGCCGAGTGGATTCAACAAAATCGGGGAATCCCATTAAGAAAAGTAACACACCAATACACATGATGATTGGTGATGCAGAGCCATGGTGCTCATCATGATGGTCATCATGATGATCGCCATGATGGTCGTCATGTCCATGCTCTTCCTGAGGCTGCATCATATTGATGAATCCGCCCACGCCAAGGAACATGGCATAGACTATACAGATAACCAGAGTAGTAACTCCCGCAATCCAGTAGGTAAGGTATGACAGGTGAGCATCGATTTCGACGTGATGTAACTCATATAATTCATCTTCAGTTACTGTAGGATCTTCCATAGCGTCGTAGTAAGCGGTCTTTGCGCTGTCATAGGTATCGTATTTGGCGCTACCGACACCCAAGCCTAAGGCACCAAAAGCAACAATTCCAATGGTCAATATTGCTCCAGCCATCAGCATTGCCCGACTCCACACGGAATTTGCGACGAAGTTATTGTGAGCGCTCATGAATTAGCCCCCCTTTGGTTTCGGTTTCCATAACTTCTCAGCGAGTGATTTCTTATCTGTTTCATCATGATTGTGGTGACTGTATAGGATGTTCATGTCGCTCTGAGTAGGAATCTCATGGAACGACGGCGTCGGTGGTGGCGAGGTAGTTGACCATTCTAGTGACCAGCCTCCCCACGGATCTTTACCAACTGGTTCGCCCTTGCGGCCAGAAGCAAATATGTTCCAAACCAGTAATAATTGACTCAATCCAAAGATGAATGCGAAGATACTGACTGCGAGGTTATACTCGGCAAATCCGGTTTCTTCGAGATAGGAGTGGGTTCTTCTAGGCATTCCCATAATACCCAATTTGTGCATTGGCCAGAATGCTGCATTGTATGAGGAAAAACCAATCAGGAAATGCCACATACCCAAAGTTTCGCTTAGTTTACGCCCGGTCACCTTTGGATACCAATAATAAACACCCGACAAGATACCAAACACGGTTCCGCCAATAAACACATAGTGGAAATGAGCGACTACGAAATAGGAGTCGTGGAAGTGAACGTCCATTCCAGCAACTGGGAAGAACATACCCGAAATACCCCCGAGAGTAAAGGTAACTAAGAAACCTAGAGACCAGAGGGTGTGAGTCTTCATCACCAAGCTACCACCCCATATGGTAGCCAACCAATTGAATATTTTCGCTCCAGTTGGAATGGCGACCGCCATCGTTGTAATCATGAACGCTGCTCGCCAAAACGCGTCCATACCCGAGGTCAGCATGTGGTGGCCCCACACAATAAATCCGACAACGCCAATACCTGCCATGGCGAACACCATGGATTTGTAACCAAAGATTGATCTTCTCGCGCTAGTTGCAAGTACCTCCGACACAATACCGAAAGCAGGGATAATAACTACGTAAACTTCAGGATGGCCAAAGAACCAGAACAAGTGTTGGAACAGCAGGCTGTCACCACCACTGGTGAAGAACACCGTACCAATCGTATGGTCAAATAAGAGGAATACAATACCAATGATTAGCGCAGGCAGTGACATATACAACATGAATACGCTAACGAATACCGACCAAGTGAACAGAGGCATCTTCATCCATGTGACGCCCGGAGCGCGCATGGTGAATACCGTGGTAATGAAATTCACACCACCCAACGTTGATGATGCACCGAGCATAAACATACCAGACAGGAATGCTGTGGTTCCGACGTTGGAACCATACTGTGACAACCCGTCACCTAAGTTTGCCTCGGTTAGCGATGAATAAGGCGGATACATAACCCATGTAATATCCGCAGCCTCTCCTGACCAAATTCCGGTGTAAATCAATGGGCTAGAGAAGACTAGCAGCCACAATCCCATGGCGTTAATTCGTGGGAAGGCTAAATCTTTAGCACCAATCTGCAGCGGCAATACGTAATTCATGAACCCGGCAATCATCGGCATTGCTGCCAGGAAAATCATGGTCGTGCCGTGTAGGGTGAAAAATGAATTGTATTCGGTCTCAGTCAGGAAAGTGTTTTCGGGCACTGCTAATTGAATCCTGAATAACAGCGCTAGGAAACCACCAACGAGGAAGAAGAAGAAACCATACAGGAAATACATGATGCCAACTTCCTTGTGGTCGGTGGTAGTCAGCCACGGCTTCAGATAACTCCAAAAGTTGTAAATGCTGAATGTTTCAGGTGATCGGGCGTAGTACACCCACATTACGCCTAGCAGTATTAGTCCTAAGGCCAAGGCGACTGCGGTAAGGAGGAGAACCAGTGCTCGGACACTTGGTGCCATTTCTCCGGCCGAGAATCCAGCAATGGTGGTTTCGAAACTATTCCACATGTCGCCATTGAACCCATCACCGCCATTGACTGCATTGCCGTAAATCGTAAAATCAACAAATTGTGAATCGTCTGAAGGTGCAGTCCACTCGAAATCCCAAGTTCTGACACCGTTGCTTTCTGCAGTATGGGTAAGACCGCCATCCATCTCTTTTGCCATTGCTGGATCTACAGGAGCGACTGAGCCTTTCGAGACCAACACTCTGAAACCGCCGGCGCGGCCGTTCCATGGGTCAGCCCCTTCTGCGCTACCATCGTTGTGTAGTTTCATTACATCATTAGTAACCGTCACCGTAAACACATATTTTTCACTAGAATTGTACACCTCAGGCAAACCTGTAACCTTAACGACAGTGTCTGATGACTCCCCTCCGTGACACGAACAACCATTGTCACCTGCTGAACCAATTCCTCCCGGGGCCGCATCAAGCTGCGGAACCATGACCAAAGAAATGAGGACGATTGATAAAAGGGCGATTGACCTGGTGCGCAAGATTAGGCACCTCCGCTCTTGGTAACTCCGGTATCCTCGTCACAAAATTCGACACCTTTCTCGATTGGCGAAACAACGTCGACGTAGCCAACCATCTTTGAGTGGTCTAAGCCGCAGTATTCAGCACAACGAATGCTAAATGTTCCTGGGTCATCTGCTTCAAACCACATTGTTGTACCACCTTCTAAGCCCGGAACCAAATCCTCTTTGATACCCCACTCAGGTAACCAGAATGAATGTTGGACGCCCCAGTAAGTGCTGTTCAACTCACTGTAATCAGAGGTGTAGGAGAATAGTCCGAGTACAACCGGTTCGTCGCAAGGCACAACCATGTGATCGCCGGCTGCAGTGGAATGTTTGTGATTGATTGGTATGTGGCCCCAACGGTGTAGTTCATTACCATCAGCATCTGTGACTGATACGGTTAGTGGCAAAAACATCCGGAACTTCGTATCAATTACTGTGACGTTTGTGACGGCGTCCAAGGGATATGTTGTGGCATCTCCATCAATGGAGACTGTAACATTTGTGGGTGGTGAAAGTTCAGCGTGTTCTGGGCCATAAGATTGACGAATTGTCAGTGTTTCATTTATCCAATGTACATCTATGCCGCTATCTCTTGTATCGTCTTGCCAAGTTAAGCTATCCTTGTATTCAAATTCCCAGAACCACTGTTGTCCAACTACTTCAATATTGAATGATTCTTCCTCATCAGGTATAACCCATACAGCAGTATTGGATGCTAGAGCAAGAACTACCAGCCAAACAACAATCAGCGTTGGCACGACATAGAACATTACCTCTAATTTGGTGTTGTGACGGTCTACAGGAAACGCACCAACTTCAATGTGATCGATATGTGAGGTATCTGGAACAATGCTTTCACGATACCTTATCATAGCGTAAAATAACCAGAGAAAAGTGAGAATACCAACGAGAATTCCCCAAAAAAGGAATTTCTCATACAGCACAGAAAACACGGTATCCTCTGCTACCATGGACTTGACCTGATTAACCGCCCCTTTAGTAGACCTTAAGGCTTGTCGAAAAATGCCGTAGGCTGGATGTTTATCAACATCCCGCGATGCTTTGCAGTGTGCCTTTTACACCCATGGTATATGAACCTTAGTTTTTCCCTAAGAACTCTCGCCGCCCTCCTAATTTGG
>DALZ01000074.1 GCA_002496955.1 Euryarchaeota archaeon UBA128
GTTTAATACACCGGTTTCAGCCATTACTCCAACAGCAAATGATTGGATGTTATCCCTTGGTAGCCAAGCATAAACACTATCCGTGCCAGAGATACCCGGCGTTACGGGAATTATTTCCTCACCGTTTTCAAACCGGTCCTGCCAGCCCCATGAGCCTACTCTACTATCACTACCGCCCCATTCAACAAACCCGTCTTGATTGAAGTCAATCGCTGGTTGAGCAGGATGCTTGCCACCGAGTAGAGTCCATGACAGGGCTTTTGATTGCCAGTTTGTAGTGCCCGTGCCATTGTGTATGATTCTTAATTGATAGCGGTAGATTGTTTCCTCGCTTGAGATTGTAAATACTGGGGCTGAAACATTGGTCCAATTACCCGACTCAGAGTAGCGAATCTGTAATACTCCGCCTTTGATCTCAATTCCACCGTCGATAACTTTGGCTGGGCTGAGAGGCTCATACCAAGGTGAAGTCAGGCTACAATCGGCGGTTGCGCTGACCCCTACAGCGAAACTAACAGAGCCCCCACTGGAGCAAGCTGGCTCCCAGTTATCGTTGAGCAATCCCCCATTGAATCGAGTTGAGATTTGACCATCACCACCAATCGAGTGTAATGTTGGGATGCCTGATCCAGTTGGAGACCCCCTAAATTCGAGTTTCAACCTGACCAGCGGATAGGTTTCGTAGTCAATCATATTCAGCGGAATCATAGCATCATTACTGCCCGACGCGCCGCTAATCAATACGCCGTTATCATCGAGGATTGACCAGTTTAGGAAGGCTCCAGATGGTATTACAGCATCAAGATAAATTGGTGCATAAGTGTTCCTTGCCACAGGTTGAATCGCGCCTGTGCCCCAGCCTATTGTTGGGCTGACCCAGTGTGATTCTGGTGGAGATGCTAAGTGAACATCGTCGACAAACCAAAAGTCGCAACAGGTACCTGTAGCACCGCTACCACTAATTTGATTGATTCTTATCTGAGTATTGGCATGTAATGCTGCTTGTGGCAGATTTGTGGACCATTGCTGAACGTTACCACCCAGGGTTGCACCAGACCAAGTGTTTAGAGTAACCCATGCTCCATTGGTGTCGATATATTGGATTTGGAGATCTTCACCAGAGTCGGGCTCTTCTCCACAACTAGATGAGCCTTGCAGTACCCAGGCATGTAGTGGCATGCTTAGCGCACCTGCAAGATTTACTGCTGGTGAGGTTGCATGATGGGCAGCGTTGTAATTTGCTTGTGTTTTGATTGACCCACCTGAGGAGCCGTTAAGCCCGCATGGGTTTGTGTAGCGGCTCACGAACGTTGGGTTTGATACAGTCCACCCTTGGAGGCCGCTGTTGAAATCCCAAATTGTTCCTGCGGTTGAGCCAGTTAGCGAATCTAATTCAACGACGGTGCCATTTTTTGTTGCATCGGGATTCGACCAGATATTGTCACTATCCCAAACAAACCCATAATGGGTTTGCATTGTAGTTGGTTCCATGCTCAATTGCAAATCAGTTATTGGAGAGTCGCTTGGCACCTCTACCGTAAAATCGTCATTCACCGCACCATTGCCAGTTAATTGGATAAAGTCTGTTTGTCCAGTGGTGGAGAAACTGACCTGCGGCGTCTCAGATAAGTGGTTGAGGGGCGTTGATTCAATGCTCATGTTGCCAGTCATTTGTAACGGTCCGATAATTGCCATTAATATGGCCAAAAACAAGGCACTGCGCCAAGATGAAACGCCGGACATGTACAACCCTATACATCTAAGGACTTCAAACATACCGGCGACAAAGAATAATCCGTTGATTTTCTTGAGCTAATCAAAGATAATTTGAAATGTCGGTTATCTAAGGGTGAGATTCAATAGAAAAACCTATCTCGGAGGGTCATGGCAAAGCCAAAACCAGCCGGAGAACTCGATGCTGTGGCACTTGAAACAGCACTACTAAAAACTTGGAGTGACGAAAACGCCTTCCAAAATTCAATTGATTCCCGTGTCAATGGAGCGCCGTTCATCTTTCTCGAAGGACCCCCCACAGCAAATGGCAAACCTGGTATTCACCATGTTGTGGCTAGAGCCTACAAAGACCTTGTATGCCGTTGGAAAGCCATGGAAGGTTTCCTAGTTGAAAGAAAAGGTGGTTGGGACACACACGGATTGCCCGTGGAAATTGAAGTACAAAAGCGCATGGATTTGATGTCGAATGAAGCGATTGAAGAATACGGTATGGATAACTTCAATCAGGCTTGTCGTGAATCGGTTTGGACCTATGAAACCGCATGGCGAGAAATGACCGAGAGAATGGCCTACTGGGTTGACCTCGACAACCCCTATGTGACGCTGGAAAATGATTATGTTGAATCTTGCTGGTGGGCGCTAAAACAAATGTTCGACAAAGGCCTTCTCTATCGGGGGCACAAGGTATTGCCGTATTGCCCACAGACCGGCACTTCATACTCAAGCCATGAGGTTGCTCTGGGCTACAAAGAAGTAGAGGAACCATCGGTTTATGTGAAATTCAAACTCGTTGACGATGATGCATCAATCCTCGCATGGACCACAACTCCTTGGACACTTCCTGGAAATGTTGGACTTGCCGTTGGCCCTGATGTAACATATGTCAAAGTCAAGGTCACAGAAGCCGCGGCGAATTGGACCGGCGCGGGTGGTGCTAGTGTCGGTGAAACAATGATTTTAGCCAAGGATTTAATGAAAGAAGTTCTGCGTCATAATGTCGAAATTGTCGAGGAATTTTCCGGTAGCACGCTTGTTGGCCGGTCTTATGAGCCTCTATTTCCCGAAGCCGTTGCGCGTGGAGACTCAAGCACTGCTTGGACAGTATTGTCAGCAGACTGGGTTACGACTACTGACGGAACCGGTGTGGTTCACACTGCGGTAATGTATGGTGAAGATGATTACAACTTAGGCATGGAAGTTGGTCTGCCAGCAGTTCATACCGTTGACATGGATGGCGCTTTTGTCGAAGGCATCCATTCTGAACTTGATGGTCGTTATGTCAAGGATTGTGATCAAACCATTATGGATTTGTTATCTGCACCAAATGGTAGCAATGGCAAAGGTCCAGATAGCGGTTTGTTGTATCGAGAAAAAGCCTACCTCCACGACTACCCGCACTGCTGGAGGACTGATCATCCGTTGCTATACTACGCAATGGATTCATGGTTCGTCAAAATGACTGCGGTCAAGGAAAAATTGTTACAATTTAATGACAATGTTGAGTGGGCCCCCGATTGGGTTGGTGAGGGCCGTTTTGGCGAGTGGCTCAGAAATGTCAAGGATTGGGCAATATCTCGAGAGCGATATTGGGGGACACCTTTACCGGTGTGGCGTAGTGATGACGGACAAATGAAATGTATTGGATCTATTGAAGAATTACAAGCAGAAGTAGCGAGAGCTTGCGCAGCAGGTATCGAGAACCCTGATTGTCCTGATGATGTCGATTTGCATCGACCAATTGTTGACGGTTTTACCCTGCTATCAGATGATGGTAAACCGATGACCAGGGAGCCGTTTGTGATGGATTGTTGGTTCGATTCAGGCTGCGCTCCATTCGCCCAATGGCACCACCCATTTGACGGCGGTGAGAAATTCACTGCTTCATTCCCTGTTGACTATATCTGTGAAGGAGTTGACCAAACTCGTGGATGGTTTTACACATTATTGGCAGTTTCTACTACTGTTTTCGACTCTCCGGCCTACAAAAGATGTCTATCGTTGGGATTAATTCTAGATGCTGAGGGCAAAAAAATGTCAAAGTCGCGCGGCAACATTGTCGATCCATGGGACCATTTTAACCGAGAGGGGGCTGATGCTACTCGCTGGTATATGGTCACTGCAGGCGCGCCGTGGAGCCCGCTAAAATTCGACTCAAATGGAGTGCGCGAAACCTATGGGAAAATGTTTCTGACACTGTGGAATATATACAAATTCCATGCTGATTATGCCGCTCTGGATGGTTTTGACCCGGAGGTCAATACAACCGGAATTACCGATAGACCACCACTGGATCGGTGGATTCTATCGCGCCTTGCTACCGTAGCGAGGGAATATCATGCAGGGTTCACCAGTTGGAATTACCACAAGGCATGTCGTGAACTCGAAGATTTTGTTGTCAACGACCTGTCAAATTGGTATGTGCGAAGAAGCCGCAGAAGGCTTTGGGATGAGGCAGAAAATACCGACAAGCTCGCTTGTCAAAATACTCTACATGAGGTTTTGACTACAGTCTGTCGACTTGTAGCACCAGTTAGTCCATTTATGGTGGATATCATTTATCGCAATTTAGTCGGAGAGAGTGTCCATCAGGCAAATTGGCCACTAGGCACGCCTGGTAGCCTTGATGGCGCTACGGCAGACTCATGGGACGAAGTTGCTGCTGAGGCAACTGCTACGCTACCGCCGCAGGATTTAGGACTAGAAAGTAAGATGGCGTTGGTGCGAGAGTTGGCGGAGACCGGACGCAGAATTCGCGTTGATGCTGCCCGCAGACAGCGGTTACCATGTGGGGATGGATGGATTGTCTCAGGGCCAGATTTGAGTGAGTTTCATGAAATTTTAGCTGAGGAACTAAATGTCGAACGCATCTCAGTTGAAACCGATTTAGATAGGTTCCAGCAAATCGAATTAGCACCCAATTTTAGAGCCCTTGCACCTCGAGCGCGTGGCGACGTAAATTCGATAGCGGCGCAAATTAGAGATGCAGACGAACCAAGTGTGATGCTGGAACAAATCCACGCAGGAGAACTTTCTATTATGGGTATCAAGATTGAGACTGGAGATGTTGAAGTGAAACGGGTCGAAAAGACTGGTTTTGCCGCCTCAACCATACAAGTCGGCCAAGGTGAGGAAGCATACCACGTTAGTTTGGTCCTTGATATGAATGACACTCCTGAACTACTCTCGAAAGGCCTGGCAAGAGATATCACCCGTAGAATTCAAGCAAAGCGTAAGAATCTGAATTTAGATATCGAGGCGACAATTACTCTTGAAGTGTGGCTAGAAAATGCACCGGAGTTATTCCAAGCCGACCAAGATTGGATTATTGTTGAAACTAGGGCAAGTAAAGCGGAATTCCATGCCGATGGCAATCCCGATGGCGCAGACACTGAGCGATTTGAAGTAGATGGCGCAAAAATTTGCTTCGTAGTCTCCTGAGAAACTTCTTAGCGACGCATTCAAACATGATTGAGTGTTAGAATAATCATGCGCAGGGTTGTCTTGGCGATTCTCCTAGCAGTGTCAACATTACTAGCAGGCTGCTTTGGCGAGGGTGAAACTCTTATCGAGGAAGAGACAGTTGAGAATGTATGGTCTGACTACATTCTAATCGACAGCCAATCTCATGAATCTCTTCGACCGTTTACAACAATAGACCTTAGAACCAACCAATCAACAAACATGTCTTGGGCTGTATTTGATGCAACAAAAGGTGGTAATTGCTGTGAGCACTATCTGGCGACATCTATCGACGGTCAGATTCTCAATATTGGAGGAGAGTATCCAGTCTGGAGTTTTGACCGGGGGCACGAGTGGGACACCTACATCCCAGAAATTTTGCCTGCTGTCGGTCAATGTGTGACCTTTATCCCGACAAATCCAGGTCAGGAAGGGCTCGGCGAGGGCAGTATTGTTCAAGCCACCAACGGAGATATAATCTCTATGTCATGGTTTCCGTATCCCGGAGGAGACCTGAAACTTGACAAGTTCTATGCTATCCTATACGATGCTTCTGAAGATGAATGGAAATGGTGTTACAATAGATTGACTGAACCGTTTTATGATCGCTCTTGGCAAGTCGAAGTTATTGGCCCGATCGAATCAACTCTTGGTAATGGTGAATGGGCCAGCATTGTAGTGTCAAATTTCTGGCATCAGTCAATGAATGCTGGCGGCCAGATAAGTGTTGATGGACTCAATTACTATCCGTTCCAGTTCCCTGACCGCAGTGGCGGTGATCCAGAAGTTGAACTTGACCTAGATTTCACTGAAGCAAATTTGCCAGCATATTACGATGTCAATAAACCACATAAAGAAATGCGTGCATTCCCGATGCCGAGTGGTGGATTAATCTTCCCGGCATACTACAATAACGGCAACGCAGCGTTTATGGACACCTCACTCTCATGGAATGAACTATTCGTTCAATTCCCTAGCGAGTATTGTCAAATCGATACGACTGGAACTATCCATTGTGTTACCAATTCTGGCACCACATTTACCCATTACATGTCTAATGATGGGGCGCTGAACTGGACCAACTACACTTATGAATTAGGTGAACAAGCAACTCAAATTGAAGAATGGGAATTCCAAGCCAATGGCGAATTAGACCTATTTGTGCTAAATGTCCGCTACCAAAGTGCTGCTGGGCCGGATGTTGACACTGTTTACCATGTAAGAGGTTACAGTAATGATATGTCGCCAGATACTTTGACATTTATTGGCCAAGGCGACCTAGATTCAACCTCTGGAGCAGGTAACGACATAAGATTTGACTTCGCATCGTTGGCGATTCTAAATGATGGTGGCGTTGTGGTGGCGTATCACGACTCAACTGACCCGGACCCATTGTTCGCCGTTGAGTTAATTCTCCCAGCATACTGATTAGAACATTTTCAGAATGTCACCAAACAAATCTTTTGCGTGACCTTCGCTTCGCTCAACTAAGCGCTTGACAATGAGTTCAGGCGTGGACCGAGCAAGATGATTTCTGATTGGATTACGGTCAACAATTAACTCTAATTGTGCATCTAGGCCACGCGCTTCAATTCCGTCTACTCGGAAATCATCCACACCAGATGCCTTGATTATTGCCGGTGCTAGATGGGTAACCAACATCATACAGGTATCCTTCTGCGCCCGTGCCGCTAATAACATCCCAGCAATGATACGGGCACCGGCACCTGGCTCAGTGATTGCTTCTAGTTCATCTGCTAGGATTAATTTCGGTGTTGGGTCACTGACCACGTTGGCCAATTCTACCAAAGTCTGTTCCAATGCGCCAGCACTCTGGGTTCCCCCAGCTTTAGCAAGTATGTGCATAGCATCCACTCGACCAACCTTTGCTGCTCGTGCAGGAACTGGTAATCCCATGTGGGCAAGAATACAAGTGTGGGCTAACAACTCTAAGAGCGTCGTCTTACCACCAGAATTAGCCCCGGTCAATAGCGCTAGTGATTGTCGGTCAGGTTTTGTTGCCGCAGTCCCCAATCCATATGTGACAGGGTCAGGTGTAATCCCGAGTAAAATGTGGCGGCCTTCATCGACCCAAATCCCATGGTTGGTCATTTCCGGCATTACGCATGAGTAATTATCTGCCCATCGGGCGATTGTTAGCCACTGGTCGATAATAACTAATTCTCGCACTGCTGATTCGCATCTAGTCTTCAGTGGCCCTAATTTTCTTGCCATGTTATAGACATGATTGGATTTTTGGGCATTGATTCTGTTGGCTAAATTCTCATCAATTTTCTCGATTACCTGCCGGTCTAATTTTGCCGGCCATTCGCTGGTAAAAATCACTGGAGGGCACCTAATACCACTACCATCCATGAATTCTGCGAGTCGGTTTACTGCCTCTTGCATGGCATTATCGATTACATGGCCTGTGGCTTCCTTCAACCGTCGCTGAAAGCCACTGCCGTCTGCCAAGGCATCTAACAGTTCGGCGCCAGACAAGGCTAATTTGGCGTCGTTCATGGTTTGTTCAACCGTTAAGTTGACCTCTTTCTCAAGTTCTTTGACAAATGACCACAATTGATCTTTCACTGTTTCTGCCTGTTCAACATCCCCTTCCTCGAATAATGAAAATACTAACTCTGGTAGCTCTTCGAGACCACTCAAAGAGTGTCTCAACATTGGTATGAATTCGCCGTTCTCTGCGGCGCTCCGTAACAGCGTGATAATTTGTGAGAGGGCTTGGATAGTCTTTCGATTCTTCTTGTACCAATCTAGAGTCATTTCTGGGAGAATGACCTCGGTTTCAGGATTACTACCCAGTACTATCCAACCGTCTGGGGCATCGCTCGGAGCACCACTACCAATCCACGTGACTTTCCCAAATACTGTATAATCTTTCCAAGTTTCACTGCTAGCAGGGGTTAGAACACGACAATGTTTTTTCAGTTCAGGTATTGCTTGCTTGGCCACAACTACACGGTCATAGCGTTCCGTATTGGGTTTGAGCGATGTGATACAGCGTAACTGTTCGGATATTTCTGATGACAACTTGCCATGATTATCACGGAAATCAATTGCCGATTGAATTGCCTTTCGTCGGGCGCTTTGGTCCTTTACAGGAGTCAATAATTGCAGCCTGCTCTTTGTTGCAGGAGAGGCAACAAATCCGGCAATCTGATCAATCAACTGTTGGTG
>DALZ01000137.1 GCA_002496955.1 Euryarchaeota archaeon UBA128
GTTGAATCTGCTGTTCATCAATTTCTCAGCCAATGATTACTCGAATTCTTCGTAAGTATCGAGAATCTTCTGATTTGAGGCAGCATTTACCCATTCACTGTCCACACTACCGCCGCTCCATTCACCCTCCAAAGCAACTTCACTCACATCTGTTTCCTCACGCCATGATGGTTTTTCGTCCGAACCACAGACGACGAACTTACCCAAAGAATCGATTTGTTCTTCAAGTAATGTAATATGTTTTGACACTGGTAGAAAATGACCAACGGGCATACCTGAAGCAGTGAATGGATTGGTCGCTGCCCCGATTAGCAATCCATCCTCTGGTGCAACTATGTCAACGGTCAAGCCAGGAGTTGCTGGATCAGATATTGTGGCAATAACCTCACCTTCACGCATCACTGAGCCTGCAGAGACGAACATATCCAGCAATCCGCCTTCTCCAGCTCTGAGCCATCTGGAGCCACTTGCTAGCATTCTAAACCGAGGTCTATTTGGCGTGCCCGGAATCATTCTAAGCGACCTTAAGACATTCAAAACTCCGTGAATTGCCACCTTCACTGTAGTATTGTCTAATAAGTTAGCACCACCGCCTTCATATGTTATCGCCGGAATATCTTGTTCATTAGCGGCTTTTCTAAGTGAACCTGATGGCGCCTTTGAATCTAGTAATATTTCAATGCCGAATGCCTTTGCAAGGATATTAGACCCAGCGTGGGCTAAGTTAACCCTTAATTGAGGCATATTTGACCTCCCTTTGGCCGCACTGTGAAGGTCTATTATTGCGTCACTGTCGCTTAGTAGGTATTTCCATACTTGCGCCGCAACACGTTTCGTTGTTGACCCCTTAAAATCACCGGGAAAATTCCGGTTCAAATCCCTACCATCGGGAAAATATCTTGATTTACTTCGGTAACCAGGTAGGTTGACTACCGGAACAATGCGTATAGTTCCGGCGAGTTGTTTAGGGTCCAAACTCTTACCAATGTCCGTAAAAGAATTCGATAGTAAGTGGGTGCAAGCTGAGGCACCGGTTAGTTCATCGCCGTGTATTCCACCAAGAATTGTTATTGTGGGGCCCGGCCTTGAGCCATGAATTATGGTAATTGGAATCGGCCATGGGTCTCCCAAATCTACCTCTAGTAGGGGCAGTGATATTGTCCTTATGGTTCCAGTTTTGATCGTTTTCCTAAACAACTTGATATTACCCCATTCTGCGCTTCTGTCCCACTCTGGGCGATCTGAGGTTTGGTGTGCATCAAGAGCCTCTTGTATGGCAATTTTCCGCCGCCTTGGCAGTTCATGGGCTAGGCGGACTTTGGTTTTCTTGACTTTCTTCCGACCGCCCATGTTACGGGCAGGGGTAACTAATCAATGAATTATGCGATTGTAGAAAAAATTAACACAATAAACAAATGCATCTTATGTGTAGGTTAGCCATGACAGAAATTTGCGTACAACAACAGTATGCACCAAATTCTATCTGTTTTGGTTGTGGACCAGCGAATAATGCTGGATTAAGGATAGAAAGTTACAGGATTGAGAATGGCTTGATTATGGAATTCCTTCCAAGCAAAGAGCACCAAGCCTTTCCAGGCATGATAAATGGCGGGATTATTGGAACCTTGTTAGATTGTCACGGTAACTGGACCGCTGCTGTAGCAATAATGGATTCAAAAAACCTGACTGAGCCACCTTGTACTGTAACCGCTTCATATTCGGTTAAACTAAAGCGACCAACTCCGTTTGGTAAAAAATTGACTATCACCAGCCAAATCTGTGAGATCGACGGTGATAAAGTCAATGTTGAGTTACTACTTGAGGCAGATGGCAAAGTTTGCGCCAGCGGATCAGGGTTGTTTGTGGCAGTTAAGGAAGGACACCCAGCATATCATAGGTGGAATTAGCGCTATGGTAGGGCCCAATAAATCGCAAATTATTTTGTTAGAAGATTTGAGGGATTTTGTCATTAACGTGATGCTTGACATGAAGATATGGCAAGACTATGATTTGCAACCATTAAGACGAATTAATCTCGGTTTACTGAGGAAAAATGCGACAAGAAAACACGGGGTCGCAAAGTGGCCAAAAGGAATTACTATTCACGAACTTGGTGTTCATAACATCGAGATCATTGAACTACATCCAGAACTGTTAGGCAAAAAGTGGAGTGCATATGCTGCATATGTTTTGCACCATGAATTTATTCACGCACTAGGTTTTGTCAAACATGATTCATTATTTCGTAGCATAGAAAGAGCTTGGCCAGGCCGCGAGGCAGCAAAATTAGCATCAAAATTTACAGAATATTTGTGTAAAAAATCCGCAAAATGGCTGTGGGTTTGCAGCGGTTGTGACACTGAGATACCTAGAAAGAAACCTAGTAATGGTCGATATAAATGTAAGAAGTGCTTAGTAGTGTTGAATGATATCAAACTATAGATGGCTCACTTTTTTGATTTTCCTTTCTTGGCTTTTTTCTTTGCGGTTTCAACCGCTTCGTCTTCATCCATGTCTGCTTCCTTTGCAGCAATCTTAATCATCGACTTCTCATCTTCAGTAATTTCACCATCCTTTGCTGCAGATTTCATTGCCGCTTCGACATTCATTCTTGCAGCATCCTCATCTGATATGCCCAAAGCGGCCTGGAATGATTTTAATTCATTCAGTTCTTGTTCAGTAATCACCCCATCTTCCCAAGCGGTTTCATAAGCACTGAGCAAGAACTCGCGGTATGTTTCGGGATTCAGCAAAACATCACGTATTAGGCCGTGATTTGGTCCAACATCACTATTCTCTGACATGTCTAGTATTGCAATCGATCTTCTAACTTCCTTTACTGCCATATCCTTGAGCCCGTGCCCTGCCCATACAGCACCCGCAGCAACTACCGCCGCCGCAAACCATCTCATGATATTTTCATCGACCAATTCACCCGGCTCAATTAAGTGGAATATTCCAAGTACTGCCATTGCGGCTCCGCACATTACTTCGACCCAATCGTTTAGGTCAGGCTCATCATCAAAAACCGAAAGCCTCTCTTCAACCATTGAATCAATGTCATCGCTCATGTGTTTGTGCAGTAACAGGAGGGTTTTATTGATGTCGGAGTGAAATAACCAAGCGTTGTCCTTTTGGACTATTGGCAACAGAGTGGTTACATGGCAGAGAATACTATGTCTGTTAGCGACCTAGAATTGCCTGAAAAGGCTAGCCAATTTTTTCAATCCGAATGGGGAATCAGTCAACTCCAT
>DALZ01000018.1:0-3858 GCA_002496955.1 Euryarchaeota archaeon UBA128
GGTAAGGTGCTGTGGTAATACCTCAGTGGTGATTATTGGATGACCATCAGCCTTTGATGGTAACACACAGTGGTCGACCAAATAATCAGCTTCGATTCCCGAGGTTAGATGTAAAATGTGTAATCGATGGCCGGTTTTGTGCGCCATTTCAACGGCAAACTTAGTCGCTAGAAGGGCAGTTACATCATCTCGGTAATAGGCATGCGCTGCAACATCGGTTCGCCCCTGAATTAACTTTTTTCGTTCATTCATGCGGTCTTGGTCTTCAGCGTGAACTGCAATTAATCCGGCAGTTTCAGTAAATATCCGTTCAAGAGCCGTTTTGTTGGACACCAACAACGGACCAACCGACATGCTCATGAAAATTTTGATGCCACAAATACCTGGTATTGCGATTGGATTTTCTTTAGTACCAACTGCATCTTGTAGGTCTTTCACATTGTCCTCAGTTGCTCCAATAAAGAATCCGTAATTACTGACGCATAGATTTGCCGCCGTGTCTAGTTTCCCCTGCATTCCTTCGAGGGTTGTGATTGATGGAACATTGTTTGGCATATCAAGGAATGAGGTAATACCACCACTAACTCCTGCTGCTGAGCCACTACCGAGGTCTTCTTTTTCTGGTTGCCCAGGATCTCGAAAATGTACTTGCGGGTCGATACAGCCAGGCAATAAATGCAATCCTGTCCCATCAACAAACATTTCATCATCAAGGTTCTCAAGGGCGCCAACTTCTCCAATTTCGGTAATGATGCCACCGGCAATTCTCAAGTCACCGGTTCTAGTTGCTCCGGGTAGCACCATCATTGCGCCACTAATCAATAAATTGCCGTTATGTTCCATGTTATCATTAACTATGGGGCGCGAGTCAATGAATGAACTTTGAGGTGATTTATCGACGTCTTGCATTCTTGGGTCTGAAAGCATCGCAGATGGAATCAACCATGTCGATGTATGGCCCGCCGATTAAATCAACACAATATGGCACAGCCTTCCATATTTCATCTATGGTTTCTCGAATGGCTTTAGGTCGGCCAGGTAGATTAAAAATCAAGCATTTGCCCCTTATTCCACCAACTTGCCTAGAAAGAATAGCTGTTGGTACATAACGTAGCGAGACAGCTCGCATTTGCTCACCGAATCCCGGTAGTATCTGATCACAAACTGCCGTTGTTGCTTCTGGAGTGACATCGCGTGTTGCTGGGCCAGTGCCGCCGGTTGTCACGATAACTGAGCAACCATGTTTATCTGACATCTGAATGAGTTGAGCACTAATTTGTGACAATTCATCAGGAACACAGACATAGTGAACCTTGACAGGACTGGCGACTCCCTCTTTCAGAAATTCAAGAATCGCCGGGCCACCTTCATCTTGATACTCGCCCGTGCTGGCGCGGTCGCTTACCGTCACAATTCCGATGCTGCATATCTCACCGCAGGTATCAGAGTTGCCGTCGATGTGAGTTATGCTATCCACTAGCACCACCACTCAGTGCTCACCGTATTTAGCAACAACGTCAGCGTGGAAGTTGTCTAACATGGTGTCTTCGAATAATTCAGTTTGCCTTCGTACTTTAGTTGAACGTATGTGAAGGAACGCAGCACCAACAAATACGATTATCATTAGTGGAATTACCGCTTCAAGCTTGTATTGGTGCATAAATTTCACAATACCTTCGGCGGTATATGCCCAAGTTACGGATGCAGCAGCACCGCCAATGAAAGTAGCGGCTAACACTCTTGTGAACTGCATTCTTGATAGAAGCCCTAGCATTGCCCCAACTAAAACTCCTGACGCCATAAATGGAATCCAGACGAAGACAATTAGCCCCCAAAATCCCCACTTGTTGATCATTTCGCGTTTTTCATTAGCCATATACTCGACTGTCGAGAGGGTATTGCCGATAAAGTTGGTTTGCAGCATTTTGCCACCCAAACCATCCTGCTTGGCCACTGCGACAATTCGATCATCACTTTTGTTGGCACTTTCAACTCTACCCGCACCTGAACGGTCTGCTAGGGTCGAAACCTGATTCCTAGCCTTTACAATTAGTTCTTGGCTTCCGAGTAGGTCATCGTTACGTTCTGAAATGTAGCGGTATAATTCAACCTCAACTTCGTCAGTAGTTTTCTTAAATCTGAAGAACGCAAATCGTTGGGTTGGTTTGTAAATAACGGAAACAAAAATCACCCGATCATCACTGGTTACTACTGCACCTTCCATCCTTACATCACTGCGCCGTGCAAAGAACAAATCCAGACTGTCGCGTACTTCTTCTTCAACTCTAGACAGAGTATGTAATTCCGAGAAGAAACTAGCATAATCTTGTTCCTCGACTAAATCTGCACCTTCAGCCCCGGCGCCTACACCGACGCCGCTTTCGAAATCAATGGCCTGATTTACGCCAATGGTCTTTACCGTCAGTTGAACCGGCTTAAAGACGCGGAAAATTGCGAATTCTTCAAGAATCTCACGGAGAATCTCCGCTCTTATATCCTTACTATCGGAGAGCGTTCCATCGGTATTCTTGTACGGTACCATTATGTCAATAGATAATTCTCTGGATTCTAGTTTATACAATTCCCAGTCTATATCTATGTGCAATCGTTTAGAGGTTTTACCAAGTATGTCCTCAACAACTCTCGCAATGTGGTTTCTAGACAGAATGTCATCAGTGTCTTGGTGGTAGATTTTATACATCACAGGATAGATTACTAACAAGGTAACGGCAGAGAGTGATAGAGAGATAAACGCCATCCACCAAGCAGGTATTCCAGCAGTGCCTCCGGTCAGCATGGCTGTTTCACGCCCGCCCCCTAGTTCGGCAGCCATCAAGATATAGCCCCAGTCGCCGAGGTCTTTGGTCGTCCAACAGGTTCTCGGTCCAGGTTCGGTTATGCGGACTTCACGGTGTGAATCCGAGTCAACAAATGGAAGGAAAGAGAAAAACCCACCACTGTTTATCTCTAGTTCAAAATCGATTTCTTTGGCTAGAGTGTTCCAATCCTCGACTAGCGTTGCGTTGACCAAGTCAAATCCTTGATCGTAGATATCAACAGTAAAAACGATGCGATATTCACCAACATTTAGTTCATCAAACGAGGCCTGCATTGAAGATTTTTTCCCGGAAACTTGGCTTATCGACTCCTCTGAGACAACTAGTGTTTCGACGCTATCTGATAATTCGTATATGCTGTAATTCATCAGAGCATATCCCGAGGGAAGATTTCTGCCAGATAGGTCAAGATATTCAGCATCATTTTCTGGGAATATAAGTATCCAAGGGTCATCTTCGATATTCAGGCACTCATCTCCAGTGTCTAAGAACGTTTCAGAAGCTTTGTGGTCAAGCGTGGTTGATGACCCAAAGATTCCGCTAGACATGCCAATCAACAGTGCGGCAAAGAGAATCCCATAACCGATACCTGCGAACAACACATAATCTTCCATATTAGTTAGGAAACGACGTTTACTGGTCTTGGTCTTCCTGCGTCGAATTTCTTCGACTTCTTTGCCGATTTTGTCCTTCACTTTTTCCTCGACATCATCATCGACGATGGGCTCATCAACCTCCTCAATCTCCTCGCCCATGACATGCATAAAACGGTCTAGCAAATTAATGCATTGTTTACAATTTTAATCAGGTTAAAATGGTCACCTGTGGCTTGCGCAGGTTGTGCGATTTAGTGGTGGGTAGGGCCGGACTTGAACCGGCGACCTCAGCATCTTCAGTGCTGCGCTCTCCCAGCTAAGCTACCTACCCGCAAGTTACTCCGGTGTTATTTGACATTTCAACTCTTCCAATCAACTAACCTCTAGTTGATACCATCAAGAATTGCTGCTTGAACTTCAAACAA
>DALZ01000018.1:4241-8725 GCA_002496955.1 Euryarchaeota archaeon UBA128
AAAATGTTGACTCTTCGCCAGTTCCTTGAAGTTCAACATATTTTCCGTCACTGGTTTTTACCACATTCATGTCAACATCGGCATTTGAGTCTAACACATAATCTAGGTCGAGATACACCTCTCCGTCAATCAAACCAACAGAAATTGCCGCTAAATCATGTGGTATGACTCGATTTTCGTGTGCTAATTTTTGTTCGTCAGACAACTCCGGCGGTCGCCAGCCAGACTTTCGCTGCTCTTCTGTAGGCCGCTGTTCTAGCGGCAGACATTGACCGTTAGCAATTAATCTTCGTACTGCGAGCCTAAGGGCAAGATTAGCTGCAGTTATTGATGCACACCTAGTTCCACCATCAGCATTGAGGATGTCGCAATCAACATTTAATGCAACAGGACCTAACTGCTCAAGATCGACTGCGGCTCTAAGAGAGCGAGCAATCAAGCGTTCAATCTCTTGGGTTCTGCCCTTAGCGCCTCTGCGTTCACGTCTGAATCTCGAGTCGGTCGACCCGGGGAGCAGTGAATATTCAGCGTGGACCCAGCCCTTGGTAGAGTCACGGGGGAACCATCCTGGAAGCCTTGCTTCCTTAGTACAGCATGCTAACACAACAGTGTCACCTTGACGATATAGGATAGAGGCAAGCGCGTTTGATGTGAAATCTATCTCAACCTCAACATGTCTCATTTGGTCTTGGTTCCTATCAGTCTTAAAGTCGGTTTTGAACTTGGCCATGCTGATGCCAACACTTTCCTTTCATCAAATCTTCTCAAGAATTGTAACAACAGAGCAACAAGCAAATTGAAAATAGGGTTCAATGTCGGGTAACTATGAGCCAGCCAAGAGCGGTCATTTGTGGCGTTGCAAGGACGCCAATTGGCAGCTTCATGGGCTCACTTTCATCGATGACGGCGGTTGAACTCGGCACTGCGACAATCAAAGAATTATGCCGTAGAACTGGTCTCGACGCGGCAAGTGGTATCGTTGATGAAGTGTTATTCGGTCAGGTATTACAAGCCGGTTGTGGGCAAAACCCGGCCCGGCAGGTTGCTTTGGGTGCGGGGCTTCCGGTCACTACATCTGCTGCGACAATAAACAAGGTTTGCGGCAGTTCATTAGAAGCAGCAATGATGGCTGCCAATAGTATTGCTGCAGGTAAATCAAAAGTTATCATTGCTGGGGGCATGGAGAGCATGTCTAATGCACCTCAGTTATTGAGCGGCCAACGTCGCGGTAAGAAGATGGGTGACTCAAAACTGGTTGATTCAATGATACACGACGGCCTGTGGGACGTTTACAATGACATTCATATGGGCAATACTGGGGAAACTGTTGCCCAAGAATCTGACATTTCTAGGCTTGAATCAGACGAATTTGCTGTTCGTAGTCATCTAAGGGCTGCTCAAGCATGGGAAAATGGTTGGTTTGATTGGGAAACTTTCTCCCTCACTATAGCAAAAAAACGCGGTGATAATTTACTATTCAATATGGACGAGGGCATTAAACCCAATTCAGATGTTCAAACACTTGGCACATTGCGTCCCGTTTTCAACAAGGATGGACAAGTCACTGCCGGTAATGCTAGCACGTTGAATGATGGCGCCAGTGCAATTTTAATCGCCGAAGAATCCACTGCGAAGCAGAATGGCTGGGATGTAATTGCCTTCATCGAGGACTATTGCACCAGCGGTGTAGAACCTCACCGGGTAATGAGTGCACCGATACCGGCGATCCAAACCTTACTTGAAAGAAATGGGCTAAGCGTACTCGATGTTGATATTTATGAACACAACGAAGCATTCGCCTCTGCATCATGTGCAGTCGCTAAGGAAGTAGGTATCCCCCACGACCGCCTCAATCTTCATGGGGGGGCAATATCACTCGGTCATCCATTAGGCAGTAGCGGCACTAGATGTCTGATAACGATGATTGGGGTGATGCGCCGGGTTGCTGCCAAAACCGGTATTGTCGCCTTGTGTCTGGGTGGCGGTAATGCCGTTGCTATGTTGGTAAGAACACCATAACGGCGTTCGCACTAACCTAGTCATGTAGGCATATTGTTGCTGTTACTTACTATGGGTATCAAATAGAGTCGCTCGACGCCTTATCATGTTGGCTATGGTTTCGTTTGCCGATTTGGGAGTTTCACGCGAACTTGTCAGAGCACTTGCTGCTCAAGGTATTAACAAACCGTTCGAGGTCCAAACAGAATCAATACCCGATGGAATGCTTGGCAATGATTTGTGTTGTCGTGCACCCACTGGGTCAGGTAAGACATTGGCCTTTGGGCTACCGTTAATCGAGCGGACTAGACCTGCTGAGCCTGGCTTTCCTACCTCACTAATTCTCACTCCGACCAGAGAGCTAGCGGAACAGATATTCCAAGTTCTTGACCCATTGTCTAGGGTGTTGGGCCTCTACACCTATGCCGTATATGGTGGCGTATCATACAATAAACAGTTCAAAGCTTTGGACCGTGGAGTCGATATTTTGGTTGCTTGCCCTGGTAGATTAATCGACTTACTGGAGCGCGGTTCAATCTCACTTGAGGATGTTGATACCGTCGTTCTTGATGAGGCGGATAGAATGGCTGATATGGGCTTTATGCAACCCGTATGCCAAATTTTAGATGAGTGCAATAGAGAACGTCAAACAATTTTGTTTAGCGCAACACTCGACGAGGAAGTCGCAGACTTAGTTCGAGATTATCAAACCAATCCTGTAACTATTGAAGTCGGTCCAAAAGAGGTCTCAATGGACAGTATGACACATTACTTTTGGTTGATGCCTAACTCAAAAAAATCGATAATTTCAAGCGAAATTATCAGGAAATGCGGCCGTAGCATCGTTTTTTGCCGCACCCGGGCGGGGGCAGACCGTGTCGGTAGTGACCTCGAACATGATGGTTTAGCTGCGCAAGTTCTTCACGGTGGTTTATCACAGAAGCAGCGGGACCGAGCGATGGCAAAATTCCAGAATGGCGAGTGCATGGCTTTGATAGCCACAGATGTTGCTGCCCGCGGGATAGATATTGACGGCGTTAATTGTGTGATTCATTATGATCCACCTGAGAATGGTAAAGCGTACAAACATCGCAGTGGCCGCACTGCACGAGGTGGCTCCTCTGGAATTATAGTTTCTTTAATCCAAAAACCGCAACGAAAAACCGTTAGTAAAATTCAGCGCGAGGTAGGAATTAATGTTGAATTTACCCCTCCTGACTTCGGAGGCTTACCAGAATTTGAAGTTGAGTTCATTGGTGCTGAACGCCGCAGAAGTTTTGGCAGTAGAAATCGAAACCAGTCAAATAGTAGGCATTATGGTAACCGCAATCGTCCACCTGGGCGTAATTCCCAAACTAGACAAAATGCCAAACCCGGCCATCAACCCAGAGAAAAGCGCGCCTATAATAAGAAAAAGCCTCGCAACACTCATCATAGGCCGAATCGTGGGAAAAAATCACGGCCCCAAAATCAGAACCAACAGTCGAGTGGCCGGAAGCGCAGCGGTGGAAGAGGTCAGGGTAGGCGACGCAACAATTAGGATAATTAACTGAGATTAACTGCGAAATATATGATAGAAATCTCTCAAATACTCGGTCCCCTTTTTGGTTTCATAATGCTGGGATATGTCGGATATTGTTTTTCTAAAGAAGGAACCCACTCCAGAGGTTATGGATGGCGCACTAAACAGGAAGCGCCTAAGACATTCATTATCAATCAAACATTATACATCATTTTCTCTGTATTCTTAATTTTGAGCCCTCTTGTTACTGCCTATGTCAAAAAAACCTAAGCTACTGAGCATTGAGCAAGTATGCTAGATTGATTAAACCAGCAAAACTGACCCATGCAATGTAGGGCCAAACAAGCAGTGCCGCGCTCTTCGCTGAGTCGTACAACATGTATGCATAGATCACAGTCATGCTAACCATCATGACAATCATCAGTAGTGAAATTAAGTATTCCGCAGAATTAAACACACTAGGCCACATTAGATTTATCGCTAACTGGAAAATAAACAAAGTAACAGCAACACTGTGGTTATTTATCTCATTGCGTTTTGACAGGGTGATGAATAAACTCATCGCTAGCATAGTATACAGAATTAACCATATTGGGCCGATAATAAAGCCAGGTGGTTGAAACCATGGTTCGTATTCAGAGTCGAAAGTCATACAAACATCCCTAGGGGGATAATTGTTGGTAAAAAAAATTCGCAATTGTTTATCGGGGAGCAGGTTAGTTCTATTTTATGGTAGTTTTATACCATTATTTGCCGAATTGTGGAATATAGCAAACCTGAGTTTGCGTTTAACTTAAGTGTTTAATGCCTAACGGGTTACTATGTCGCTAGCACCAGTTGATTATGACTTTGGAGTAGAGTCCAATTACGCATTTGCACAGGATATCACTTGCTCCAACGATGAAGCCCGAAAAATGTATGTTGAAGCCTTCGGCCACATGCTAAATTACAACCACGAACAAGC
>DALZ01000182.1:0-434 GCA_002496955.1 Euryarchaeota archaeon UBA128
AGGGAAATAGCCTCATGGGGCATTCTCGATGGTGTAACAACCAATCCATCCCTCATTAAGAAAAGTGGCAGAGATTTCAAACAAGTAGTTGCAGAGATTGCGGCAATATGTGATGGCCCTATTTCGGCCGAGGTTACAGCACTAGATACTGATGGTATGGTGCGACAGGCATTAGAATTAAAGCAAGAACTCCCCGAAAATGTAATAATAAAAATACCATGTGTACCAGAAGGGTTAGCCGCAACTAGAATATTAACTAAAAAAGGCATCAAGACCAATGTAACACTAGTCTTTTCTGCTGCGCAAGCGCTCATGGCAGCGAAAGCTGGCGCAACATACGTGTCACCGTTTATCGGAAGAATTGATGATACAGGTCATGACGGAATGGCATTGATTGCTGAGATTATGGATACTTGGAGCAACTACCCGGAAAT
>DALZ01000182.1:810-7376 GCA_002496955.1 Euryarchaeota archaeon UBA128
TGTATCCAACTGGGCGCTCATACTGCTACAATGCCAACGAAAATATTCAGACAATTAATCAAGCACCCATTAACTGACAAAGGTATTGATGGATTTATGGCAGATTGGGCTGAAGTAGAGGCTGCGGGAAAAGCCTGAAATTTCAACAAGAGGATTATTCAATAAGAAGATGCCACCATACGAACAGGGGACTCCTAGATGAGCGATGCAAGGGACCGCTTGAAGAAATTGCTTGACGGTAATCTAGAAGCCGCTGACATTGCCGAAGACGCATCATTAGTAAGTCTGGCCGATAGACTATACGGTATCAAAATTGCTAATGTAAAACCAGTAAAGGCTAGAGATATGGGAAACCAACCAGCAGAAGAATCAAATCAAGATGCACAACAATTCGGACAGACCTCAAACATGATGGTAGAAGTGATAGAGTCTGCAACTCTACCAATGCCAGAATTGAATCATCTTGCGATGCCAGATCTGCCAAAACCAAATAGGAAATTTTCAATCTTCTCTTATTTATCAATGGGCGGCATTATACTTGCATTATTGAACCTATTTGGCTTGTTCTCAAGCCTACTGGAGGGGGCATGCGAAATCCCCGGGTGCCGCTCAGAAGGTCAAACACGAATTAATCTGATGGATGTGTACAAAATTGGCGAGTCTGATGGCTGGTCGTACTCTGTATTAACCGATGGCATGAGTGGTGTCGGAGGAACAACTGGAGGTATCGGAATACCTGATATCATTGCCATTATAGCTTTAACAGCCTTGGTTTTCATATCTAGAAGGAAGTGAATATGATGTCTCTTGGGGACATAATTTCAGAATCAATCGCATATCTTGGAATGATGCTAATTTTATGCGCATTTATTTTAGAAACCAGAGATTACGTTGATAGCAAAAATTGGCTCTATCTAATCATGATGGCATTAGGGTCAGGTTTGTTAGCGATAAGGGCATTCATTGTGAGTGAATGGGCATTTTTGATTCTAGAAGTTGTTTGGTGCCTCGCTGCTGCAATTGCCTTGGTATCAATTAGGCAAAAAATGCACCTTAATGAATCAACATCTTCATGAGTGACAGTCCCACGAGCAGACAATATGAGCAAAGGTCCCGCCAAAGCAAAACGCGGCATACCTTCCAAAGTTGATAACTTCAACGAATGGTATCCGTTTATTGTTGAGGCATCCGATTTAGTAGACAAACGCTACCCAATAAAGGGAATGGATGTCTGGCGCCCATATGGTTGGAAAACCATGCGCTTAATCGACTCACTTACACACAGTGAAATGGACAGAACTGAACATGAGGAAGTGAATTTTCCGCTGTTGATTCCAGAGAACCTCTTGGAGAAAGAAAATGCCTTAGTAGCCAGATTAAAGCGTGCACGCGAAGAAGGTGTAAACCCGGACGATTTACGCGATGACGAGGAGGAGGGAGGCTTCAAAAAAGAGGTTTATTGGGTTAAACATGCTGGCGAAAATGAACTAGATATTCCAATGTTCTTGCGTCCTACTTCAGAAACTGCAATGTATACTATGTTCCCGTTGTGGATTAGGTCGCACAAAGATTTGCCCCTTAAAATATATCAAATGGTCAATACGTTCCGTTATGAAACCAAACAAACTAGGTCATTCATACGGGTTCGTGAGATTCACTTTTTTGAAGCCCACACTGCCCATGCAGATGAGCAATCCGCTACTGACCAAATAACCCAAGATTTGCAAATTGTAGACAATTTGATGGAGCAACTATGCTTACCAATTATCAAAGCAAAAAGGCCAGTTTGGGATACATTCCCTGGTGCATGGTATACCATTGGAATAGATGCGATAATGCCAAATGGTCGTACTCTTCAAGTTGCATCATGCCACCATTATCGTGACCAATGGGCAAAAGCATTTGACATCACTTACGAGGACAAAAATGCTAAACAACAATTCGTTCATCAAACAACCTACGGCATGTCTGAAAGATTACTCGGTGCAGTTGTTGGTATGCATGGAGATGACAATGGATTAATTATGCCGCCTGCTATTGCACCTTATCAGATTGTTATTTGTCCGATGATTAGGAAAAATGCTGAGGTTGACACAGTCGCTGAATCGCACAGAATCGCTGAATTATTGCGGAAATCTGGTCTCAGGGTAAAAGTTGATTCAAGGGATATACATGCTGGGCAGAAATACTATGACTGGGAAATAAAAGGTGTCCCGCTAAGATTGGATATAGGACCACGTGATATGGCTCAAGGAACCGTCTTTGCGGCCTTACGAACCGGTGGTAAAGAACCATTAGCGACGGATAACATTGTTGAGTTATGCCAAAATAAATTATCTGATGTTGCTAAAGAATTGCGAAGAAGATCCATGGAACACATAACAAACGTTGTTGTTCCACTGCCAAAATTATCGAATAATGATGGCGTGTGGTCGCTTGACGGACAAATAGTTGATGGGAAAATATATGAAATTGCTTTTGCAGGTAGTGATGCTGATGCAGAGGTAATAGAGAGACACACAGGTTTAACCTTCTTAGGTGAAGCAACAGAAGCATACGAGTCCGAAAAATCATGTCACATGACAAGGAAAATGACTAAGCGAAGAGTAATCTTGGCCAAAACATACTAAACACGAATGGTGATTAAATGACGGAACAACTGAACCTTACCGAAGTCATGACCGAAGTTCAGAATTTCATAACTGCCGACGGGCAAATAATTCCTGCTCAACGAGATTTCTATCGAGCATTGCGTGAAAAGATGAACAATCATACCGGGTTATTTACTGAGCCAGAGATGGAGATTATCCTCCTCGATGCGAGAGCTGAAGTTTTAGAGCTCACTGATGATGACTATGATGGAATTTACAATCTGATAATGAGTAGATTTGGACTCAACAAACGGTTAGAGGAAGAAGCTCGGCAGCGTGAAGAATTTGTCTTGAATGAACGTCTGAGAAAAGAAGCAGAATTGGCCGCAAGGGCAAAGGCTATTGAAAACTCACGAAAAATCGCAGAAGCAAAAGCTAAGGCTGAATCTGCACTGAAAATTCAAATTGAAGAAGAAGAAAGACTTGTTGAGGAAGCCCGGCAAAGGATACTTGCAGAAGAGGCGGTAAAACGGCAAGCTGAGGAAGAAGCAAGACTAGAAGAAGAAGCCAGATTGCAAGCCGAAGAGATCGCTAAAATTGAAGAACAAGCTCGCATGAAGGCCGAAGAAAACGCAAGAATACAGGCCGAGCACGAAGAAAGGTTGAAGGCTGAAGAAGACGCTAAATTAAAGGCAGAAGAAGAGGCAAGGCGTAGTGCAGATGCGGAAAAAGTACGACTCGAAGAAGAAAAAATACGACTTGAGGAAGAGGAGAAGCTACGCGCCATAACTGAAGCACATCAAAAGATGGTCGAAGAAGCCATCAGAATTAGTGATGCGGAAAGACTTGCGGAAGAAGCTAAAATCAATGAGGAAATTGAACAGGCGCGAATTATTGCCGAACAAGCAAAGAAGGTCGAAGAAGAAGCGGCAAGAAGACAGCGAGAAGCTGACGAAAAATTAGCCCAAGAACAAGCAAGAATCGCACAACAAGATGCAGACAGAAAACTTGCGGACGAACAAGCCAGAATCGCTAAAGAAGCCGCTGAACTAGCTGCAAAAGAAGCAAGTGAAAACGCTCATTCGAAAACTATACCAGATTTGCCGCCAACAGAAGATTAGACTACATACCAAAAGAGGACGGATCGATATCCATCTCTCCTTCTTTCATCATTTTTCGCATCTGTTTGTTCAACTTGCGATTTCCACCCATTCCCTTCATCATCTTTCTTGAGCGATTCCATTGACCAATTAACTCTCGAACATCTTTTTCTCGAACTCCTGAGCCTCTTGCGATTCGTTTAATTCGGTCAGCTTTTATTTTTGCGGGTTCATTTTTCTCCCATGCAGTCATGCTATCCATAATAGTTCGGTAACGATCTAAATTAGATTGCATTACTTGTTTTTGAGATTTCGACATACCACCCAAACCACCGAGCATGTTACCTGGTAGAAATGACATCAGTTTATCGATAGTTCCAACTTTAGACATCATTTCCATTTGCTTGTACATATCATTTAGAGTAAATCGTCCACTCATCATGCGTTGAGTGAGCCTCATTGCTTCCTCTTCGTCCAAGTCTTCCGGAGCTAAATCGATGAGCCCCTGTATATCTCCCATGCCAAGTAATCTCGATATGAATCTATCAGATTCAAATTTCTCTAAATCTGAAACCTTTTCACCCACACCAATGTGGACAATTGGTGCACCTGTTGCAGCAACGGCGGAAAGTGCCCCGCCACCTCTAGCCGTACCATCCAATTTTGTTACAACTATCCCGGTGACTCCAGCGAGTTGATGAAATGAGGCGGCTACTGGACCGGCCGCCTGACCGACTTGCGCATCTATTACCAACCATCGCTCAGTGGCTCGCGTTAGAGAAGCGATATTTTCTAGCTCTTCGACTAATTCTTCATCCAACTGATGCCTGCCGGCAGTATCCACAATAACAAGATCGGCAGCAGAACATTCAACTAAACCATTTCTTACAATTTGTGCAGCATCCTTGTTTTCAGGTTCACCATAAACGGTAATGCTTGTCTCCTCCAGCAGCTGAGACAGTTGAGCATAAGCGCCCGGTCGGTGAACGTCTGCCTCAATTACCGCAACCCTCAAACCATGCTTTTTCCGATACCACTCTGCTAATTTAGCGGTAGTAGTCGTCTTACCCTGACCGTATAATCCGACGAGTAATAATGTTGCACCCCTCGGCTGAAATTGGTGTGCAGGACCTAAAATCCTGACTAATTCTGTGTATAAAATGTTCATGGCATGTGTCTGCAATGTTAAACCCGGCCTTGGTTCTTCCTCACGCAGCCGATTCTCCATTCGTTCAACAATTTCTTTGGTTTGCCTAACGTTAAAATCTGCTTCTTGTAGTGCGCGTCTTAAACTTCTTGTCATATCACGTAATTCGTCTTCGTCTAATTTACGGCGATTTTTTAGAAAGCCTAGTGAACGGAAGATACCCCTTGATAGACTTTCTAGTGCCATAGTCAACCCTCTTTGTTTTCCTCTTTGAATTCATCCCTCAGTGGTATATTCAATCTCAAAACGTCGCCATCTAACTTAGCGTCAACTTGACTGGCTTTGACTGGAACGCTTGTTTCTATTGCTCGTTCTCTCCCATTTAACCCGACATAAAGAATCCCATCATCGCTTCTTAACGACAACTCATCACGTTTTATTCCCGGAAAGTGAAGGTAAATAGTTTCCACATCCTCACTAAACTCACGATATAACCCGCGATGAACACTGTGTTGCACTAGGCTGCCTACTGTGTGTGGCCCAAGGGCCTCAGGGATTTTTCTAACACCGCCGTATAATCTGCTTGCAACCAAACGCAGATTATCGACACCAACTACCTCATGTTGCAATAACTCTAGGTTAGAAACTTTAACATCTGGCAGTAAATCAATTAGTTCGGATATCCTTCCTAGTTCTGCGGTTCTGCGCTGTTCCAAAAATGGGTGATCAAATTCAGGAGTTAGCCTGTTAACCACGCAACTGCTAACTGGCAAGCGATAACCGACAAGTGAGTCATACGCCCTAACAGTCTCGTTGACACCCATTTTCTCTGGTATTGTTACTAACGTGAAGGAAGTCATTTCAGGGTCGCTAAGAACTCTCCTCACATGTAAAACACGATTCCTAAAGCGTTCTAGTTCATGTTTCATTTCATCGCTCTCTTTTCGGCCAAAAAGCATTGATCGAATACCTCCTGAAACGCGCATTAATCGTATCAGACGCCCAGACCATGCCTCGATTATCTCCGGCAATGAAAGAAACCTCAATGTGTGCCCGGTGGGTGCTGTATCAAAAACGATAACATCCCAGTTTGGATCCTCAACGTGCTTTAGTAACTCATCAAATGCTAATGCCTCATCTAAGCCGGGAAAAATCATTTCTGAGGTTTTAACATCTGATTTTATATCTTCAATTTCGTCTTTTGCAGTGGAATCTAACACCATTCCTAAACTACCCAAGCCACCTAATCCCCCAAGTCCCCCTCCGGTGTTAAGGCCGTCTACCATAGTTCCTAACTTGGGCAGCAGTGAGGAAAGTTTTGATTCGGGATCCATTTCCAGACCAAATAAACCCTCAACGCCGGGTATCGGGGTTGGTACGTTGCCGATTTCTACTCCTAATGAATCTGAAGTCGAGTGCGCGGGATCGCTTGAGACAAGTAACACTTTCAATCCGCAATCTGCAAGATGAACGGCAGTGGCTGATGAAGTGGTGGTTTTACCCACACCGCCTTTACCACCAAACAACAGTAGCCTTGCCATGATTGTGGCACAGAATGCAAGGTCTTTGAATTCAACGGATTCATCTCAATTCTTGCATCGATTTGATGAACTAATACACACACGCCCCGATAATGGCTTCCGACTTGTTGTTGTTCCAGATTTCAATTGTATCCGCCCTAGTAGGCATGACTCTTGGATGGCGTGGAGTTATGACGAGATATTCTGG
>DALZ01000045.1 GCA_002496955.1 Euryarchaeota archaeon UBA128
GGCATCATTGCCAAATAGCACGTCGCGGCCAAGAAAATTTCTTGCTACAGGGTCTTTCGGTCTTCCTACAATAGTCTCGATAGTGTGGCTTGCACCAGCACTAGAAGAGATAGTAGATTGGTATGTTCCTAGGTCAATTCCTACATAAAGGCGGTCACTCATTTCATTCACCATCCCCTTGGGGATATATAGGCCAAAACGACATTGAACTTCAAGGTTCACCTTGTCAATCAGTCAACAAAAGCGCCGTGTTCTAGGCAAAATATAAGCGCAGTCACTCGTTTTCAAAGGTAACGAAAGGGCTATCAGGATATGTTACATTATTTCTCGGATCGGTCGTATTTTCATTGATTACACCCCACAACTTTCGACACACTAATGCAATACCAAAAATCGTGATTATCCCCCACCCGATTGACCTAGCCGAACTAGCAACACCAAACTCTTCATTATGATTTTCACCAGCAATGCTTTTTGCGCCAGCGGCCACAAAATACAACTCAGAGTCAACGTATATGATGTCGTTGACTGCTTCTGGTGACTGATTGAGACTCTTAGCAAAAAATTGAATATGGAGGCCATAATCACTGATATCAAAAATCGGTAAGTCTCGATCGCCATGCCAGCGACAGATGTGGGTGCTGTTGTCTATTGTAACATCTTGCGCAGTACAGGTGTTGATGGGAAAGAAGGAATTATTTCCGGTTTGATTAATCATTATGCGTGCACCCGTCAAGTATGGGTCAAAATCTTCATCGATTATACGCCAGGCAACCTCGAGTGTAGTGGACCATACCCCGTTGTCTATGCCGGCAATTGTAATATTTGTAATACTTATTTGATTATCAACTGGACGACAACCAGTGTCATTTACTGGGTAATTATCATCAATTGTTTTTGTGACACACAAATCAACATCGTCGCCGATAGTATCTCCGTCAGAATCATCGATGCAACCATCTAAGTCGTCATCATAACCACTAGAATCAGTATCTGGGCATAAATCATAGACATCAATTATTTCGTCATTATCACTATCGTCGGGACAACCATCATTGTCGCTATCGAACAGTTGTGCGTTTTGGTTAGGACAAGCGTCATTTGCATTGGGCAAACCGTCACCGTCTGAGTCTTCCCAATTTATCGAATCTCTGATGACGCCCTTCGCTGCTAAAGCAAAGCCGCTACGATCCCCATCAACACCTACCCCCCCAACACTATTTCCCGGGGCGATATAATTAGCGACAACTTCCACATCCAGCCATTCTACACCAACTAAGTCATCTGCAGAAATTTTTACACCAATACTAGTTTCATTACTTTGGTTGAAATTTGCTAAGTCGAAAGTGGCATTATTGAAAAACGACGAATATCCATCAACATCGTAAACCTCTCCCGTGGTGGTAAAACCATTAGAAAGATTCACGATTAATCTAAGATCATCAACACTAAATGGTTCAGGTTTTGCTGGAAACGACAATACAATTTCAAAATCCTCGTATTGGTTGGGGACTAATCGCTTTTTCCAGGTTTCACCGGACTGTAAAAATGGTCCAACAGCCCCGTTCCCATTCCATGGATTGTCAGAGATATCAGCTGTTGATACACCATTTAATCGTGTCATCACCCAATCTGTAAGGTTGATTGTACTCCGATAACTATCGTGAATCCAAACATTCGGTGTAGCGCTCAAATTATCTTCTCCTAGAGAATTTTCCAGCGCGGCTAGGTCAACCAACTCGTTTAATGACAAGGCCCCCCAACCCGATTCGACGTTTCTTACAAAGTATCCGTCATCTGTCATCATATCCTTGGTTGCTATCGCCATTAACGATCTGATTAGCGAGCCAGATGGAGTGAAACCTTCTCCGAGATATATACGCTCATTAGGTAAATCCGACCATTCTGGCACTAAGTTTGAGAGGTTATACTCTGACAATAATTCATTGGAACCTGTAACCCATCCTTGCTCAACCATCTGTTGGATAATTCCGCTAAATGACGCGGCAATAGGGGTAGCCATACTCGTCCCACTGGATACTCTTAGTGCATTATTCATTGAGTTATCAAACCCATCAGCCTTTGCGGAATTTATTGAGGCACCGGGCGCACTGGCAAATATTCCATACGTACCTAATTCAGTAGGTCCGACGGAAGAAGATGCCCACATATCTGGGTTTGTTGATTTTGTTGAAGCGCTCACTGCAACAACATTCCGACCGTTAGCAGGCTCTAGCAATTGCCCTCCTGTATTGCCCGGCGCGACGAATGCTAATGACCATGGGACTTCGATTGCCCATAAATCAAAATCAGCAGATCTATCGGTATACGCAGTTGTATCGTCACCCCAAGAATTGGAATGAATTAAACCTCCATTGATAGTATTTTCAAATAGTAGGTCCGTGACATTCTCGGGAGGCACCCAACCTTCAGGGGACACGATATCTTGGAAAATGAGCTTAGCTCCATAAGCGATTGTTGAAGCGTTGGTCGGGATTTCATTATTCAAGAAATTGTATACATCGTGACATGCGAGTGATCCAGCTACGTGAGTGCCGTGACGGTAGTCGGATTGCCCGGGATTATCTCCATCATCAACGGTTATATTGCTAATCAAAACCTTGCGATGTTGAGCACCGTAATCTCCTACGGCATCACTGGCGTTTCTGAAACACGCATGGTCTGCATCAATACCACTATCGGCCGTGCCAAGCACAACACCAGCCCCGTTTAAACCAAATTCCCAATGTGGCTGTGTACTAGAATCACCATCACTCATGTAAGCAGATGACGCCAAATTACGACCTGCAGTGGGCAAAACTGGTTCAATCCACAAGATACCTGGCAGTTTTGCTAGCACAGTGAAATCATTGATATGTTTCGCCGGGACAGTAATCTTCTGCGGCATTACTGAATAATCGAAGTTGCCGACGTGTTCATTTTCAATACCTATGGCGCGCAAATCTTGCTCTATTTGTGTGAACGCCAAAGCGGGTAATCTTGGTTCAAAAAGAATCTTTATTTCCATCACAGGTAAATTGGTCGGGTCAAGAGTCGAACGCCATTCAGCAGGTTGAGATTCGAGTATTGTGAATTCACTGCTGAGAACTATGTCGTTACTTTGCCAAACTAATAATTCTTGATGGTTTAGGACTCTAATAGGATAAGCACCAGCCTCATTAATTTCTTGCCAAAGACTAGAGTCCCAATTATCAGAATCTAGCACAATAACAACCTCACTCCAGCGAACTGGCTCAATTTCACTAACTTGTGGCGGGTCTAATGTCATGGCATTTGCCATGGGCAGTAGTATTATCAGAGCAACTAATAACCCCCTCCGCATGATACTGCTCACAACCTCAATATTAGTCAATCTCTCGGAAGAACAGACCCCATGAAGCGCGACGGGAAGTTTAAACCAATCATGCAAGTCGCCGAGTCGATGAAGGCATATCGAATATCCGGAATAGCACCGTTTGGTAGCGTCAGAAATAAGTTTAGTCTTGACCTTCCAGCAGAATCAAAAGACGCTGCTGAGCACATGGCCTATTCGATAATTGGTTCAAAACATAAAGCGAAGCGTCGCTCTATCATTATTGAATCTATTAACGAGATAGATCCAAGGACCTCCTTAGAGCCAAAAATCTTGCATGCCTTTAGAGAAGAAATTGAGCTTGCTGGTGGACCGTTGTCCATTGCTGCAGAAGAAGAATAATCTACATACGACTTCACTCCATCGACGGGTTGAATACAATGGTCGACCGTAATGAACTACAAAATAAAGCGCGACTGGTTGAGAGCCACAGGCAACATTTGGATGAACTTGAACGACGCATGGAACAAATAGTCAACGTCATCAATGAGCATCAAATCACCGAAGAAATACTTTCAAGGCTCGTAACTCTGTCAAGCAATGAACAAGCCAAAGCTCATGTCTCAATAGGCGCCGGAGTTACGTTACATTATCATCATCAAACCGATTCGGAGGGGACGGCCACAGTAGATTTGGGCTCCGGTGTTTTCGGTGAGCGAAAATGGAGCGAAGTAATAGAGATACTCGCAAACCGCCGGAGTGAATTTAACGAATTACATGCGACGTTACTTAAACAAGCAGGTGCTATAGAATCAAAACTCGGTGTTCTTGCTCAGGAATTTAATCAAGCTGCTGAACAACTACAAAATATCGCAGCCGAATCAAACAGTCCCGAGTTACCATCGGATAAATCAGATAATAGTGATATGAAACCGTCGAAAACAAAACAACGGCGTCGTAGCGGGATGTTTAGTAGTGAACTTACTTTGGATGATTGAGGATTTTAGATGGGGCTGTTCGACCGGTTTAAGCGACGCGTCAAGGAAGTAGCCGATGAAGTTGATACAGATTCATTAACCGTTAATGAATCCTCAATCGAAGGACAAGAGCTTGCTGCGGCGAAACAGCAAACAGATGATTATCTAATCAACAATCAATCAGATGGAGAATCTTCGGATGACAACAATGTAGAAACCGATGAAGATGATTGGGAAATTTTTGAAGATGAGCCAACCTCTCAGATCAATGATGGCATTGCTGATGACGATGATTGGGAGGACTTAGATGAAGATGATGACATCTTGCCGCAACCATTAACAAGAAAAGAGCGGAAACGTTTGCAGAAAGAACAAAAACAACGGGAAAAAGTTCAACGTGCCTATGAAAAATCGATGAAAAAGCGCGGCGCAACGGAAGTAGCAAGACCAGCCGGATCTAAGGTTGACCTTTCTATGATGCGAACGACTACTGGTAGAAAGTTAGTTCAGGTCGCTCAAGCACCAAAAGGCTCGACAAAATCTGCCAGCATTGAAACCGAGACCGGCTCAACAATTGAAGTCGATTTAGGCGGTGGCGTTGTCGAGCAAGGTGGCCGGTTAATCAAGGCAAGTTCAGCTCTAGACAATCTCTTGGAGGAATTAGAGTGGGTGTTGCTAGAATCGGATATTTCGAGTGATGCTGTATCTGCTGTTATTGATGCGCTACGAGATAATTTAGTTGGCTCGAGATTAAGAAAAGGTGCAGACTTGTCGAAAGTCGTCGAAGCGGCGTTGAAAAGGGCACTGAGAAATATACTGAAAGCCGGATATTGGGATTTTGACGCATCTATTCAATCATTTATCGACTCTGGCGACGTTCCAGTTGTCGTTATGTTAGTTGGAGTGAACGGCACGGGGAAAACAACTACTGCGGCAAAAATAGCCAAACGCCTACAAAATAACGGACATTCTGTCATCGCTGCGGCTGGTGATACTTTCAGAGCAGGAGCAATTCAGCAACTTGAGGCTCACTGTGAGAATCTAGGTATCCGGTGCATCTCTAGTCAGCGTGGCGGTGATACTGCGGCGATTGCTAGGGATGCAGTAGAGTCAGCCCAAGCAAAAAACATCGATGTTGTTTTGGTTGATACTGCAGGCAGAATGCAGAATAAAACCAATCTGATGAACGAACTAAACAAGGTTAGGCGGGTCGCAAATCCACACCTGACGTTATTTGTTGGCGATTCTCTTGCTGGTAATGATGCAGTAGACCAAGCTAGAATGTTTCAACAAATTATGAAGTTTGACGGCGCCGTTTTGACAAAATTAGATACGGACGCCAAAGGTGGTGCAGGTTTATCGATTGCTTTTGCCACAGGTAGACCAATTGTGTTTGCGGGGATTGGTCAAGGTTATGAAGACTTAAAGCAGTTCGATCCTGATTGGTTGTTAAATCAACTCTTTGAGTAATCCATTAATCTCTTGAACATAAGTTGTCTACGATTAACAATGGCAGATATATTCAGCGACAATGATACCACAAAATTGTTCCAACTGGTCCATATGTTCCAGCGTAGTGCTTTACTACATATGGGGTATATTCCCGATCAGCAAGGCAACAAATACTACGATTTGGCTGAAGCTAAAGAAGCGATAGACTTACTATCTATGCTGCAAAATAAAACTAAAGGCAATCTAACCGATAAAGAGACACAATTATTTCGTAGCGTAATCAGCGAATTACAATTACAATTCACTCGCGCGCCCAGCCTAAAAAGACAATTTGATGACGATAATGCTGCGTCAGAAACAATTCGGGAAACATTTGCTAACCCAAGGGACGGGCCGGTCGAAGATTTGTCGGAAGATAATGAAGAGGAATAATACAAATTATCCGGTTGATTGATTTGTAAGTACTAGTTGGGCAGGGTAGGTTGACATGGCATACGTCTCGAATAATTCTGATGAGGGTTCACCGACTGTCCTCATAGTCGAATCCAACACCATGTCAATCCAACGCTTAACCTCGATCTTTAAAATTAAAGATTTCAACATTGAAATTTGTCAAGACGGCGATCGCGCAGTTGACGAATATATTAGATTAGACCCAGAGTTAGTGGTCATATCCTTAGACATACCATCTCTTGATGGTCACTTAACTGCGCTTGAGATGAGAGAACATGGCGGCGATGCAAGAATCGTTTTCGTAGCTCCACGCAGACTTGCAAGCACGGCCTCTGATGCCAGATTCTCTGCTGGTGCCGTTGCTTGGCTACAAAAACCGATTACCGCCGCAGTGCTAGATGAGCAATGGGAAACTATTCTCGGCCCCATTCCAGAGGCGCCAGGGCTGGAGGATTTGGACGAACTCTACCCAATTGATCGTATCAAGCCAGAAGAAGACGACGGCCCTATGCCACTTCCGGCACTACCGGGATTGCCATTGCCCGGGATAGATTCAGCGCCCGGAGAACTAGTTGTCCCAGAATTGCCGTTACCGCCGCTTGAAAATAGTGCAGCAAAAAAGCGTAAACCCCGCCTTGTATTATACATGGTTATTGTTTCTTTAGCAATTGGTATTGCTTATTACCTTTCGTCAGGGTATCTGCTCTGAACTTACTGGGGCTACGACTAGGCGAGCATTTTCCGTAACAATCGTGCCCGTTGGTGCTGACACTATCTGTGTTATCTTAACACTTGAGTCGGTTAGTAAAGTGTTATCACATTGGCCCAATCTTTCACTGAGTAAACGGCTCTTTCGCCATGCATGATAAAGTAACCAAGTGGGCAAACTTAGACACAGCAAGGCAATCAGCCACAGGAACAAATCACCCATCATCTCACCTATCTTGAAGAGCCTTCCAAGAGATTTTTGCATATTCTTTTGCCGCTTCCATCGGACTTTTTGCTCTATGAATGCCCGAACCAACAATAATACAA
>DALZ01000173.1:0-4254 GCA_002496955.1 Euryarchaeota archaeon UBA128
AAGCGCATTGCAGATGCTATAAGAAAAACACAGGAGGAATAAAAATGGGAATATTTGCTTTCAAATTGCCAGATATTGGAGAAGGGGTTGTCGAGGGAGAAGTAGTTGAATGGATGGTCTCGGTCGGTGATACGGTCAAAGAAGATGACCCGATTTTATCCGTAATGACCGACAAGGCGACTGTTGAAATCCCCTCTCCAGTAGATGGAAAAGTCTCCAAGATAATCGGCGAGCCTGGCGACATTCTACCAGTTGGTGAAGTTTGTATAGAATTTGAAGTCGAGGGCGATGGCAACACAACGGCCAAAACTGAAGAAGCCAACCCAGTCGAAGAAACAGCCCAGCCAGCAGTAGAAGCATCAACCATACCAGTGGAAAAGCCTCCCGAACCGATAGTTGAGACCCCTTCAGAACCTGTCGCTCCTGCAACGCCTGTCGCCCGTGCAGCTGGGACGAAAGCACTTGCAAGTCCAGCGGTTAGACAGCGTGCAAGAGAAGCAAATATCGACCTGCAACTCGTTGCTGGCTCTGGACCTGGTGGCAGAATCAGCCATGCTGACCTTGACCGACATATCGCTGGTGGTGCTGCTGGAGCCACCTCATTCGCTCCAGTTGGTGCCAGTGCCAAGACTAAATTAACAGGTACCGAAGAAGTCAAGGTGATTGGTTTACGACGAAAAATCGCTGACAGCATGATGGCCTCTTACAGCACAATTGCTCACTTCTCTTACTTCGAAGAAGTAGACATAACTGCGCTTGAAGAATTACGTCAACATCTGAATTCAACCAGACCCGAAGGTGCTCCAAAACTAACCTATCTGCCGTTTATCATGCAAGCGCTGGTTAAAGCTTTGCGAGAAAGCCCAGAGTGTAATGCGCTATTTGATGATGAAGCAAATGTTGTTACTAGACATCAAGCAGTACATTTGGGAATCGCCACCCAAACTGACAGGGGGCTCTATGTTCCAGTAGTGAAGCATGTCGAAGCAATGGATATCTGGCAATCAGCTGTTGAAATGGTTAGGGTCACGTCAGCAACTAGAGAAGGGAAAGCGTCCGCCGAAGAATTAACTGGTTCAACATTTACTATCACCAGTCTAGGAAGACTCGGAGGATTAGGCGCAACACCAATAATCAACAAACCCGAAGTGGGCATACTCGGCGTGCACAATGCGAAAGAGCGCGCTGTTGTAAGAAACGGACAAATTGTCATCAGGAGAATGATGAATTTATCCTCATCATGGGATCACCGAGTTGTCGATGGACATGATGGAGCAACGCTGGTCCAAAAGGTAAAGACGTTGTTGGAAAATCCAGCTACTATATTCATGTGAGGACTAATCATGCAGACAAAGAAATGTCAAGTTTTGGTCATCGGGGCCGGCCCCGGCGGCTACGTTGCGGCAATCAGAGCCGGACAGTTAGGACTCTCGACGATAATTGTCGAGGGCGAAAAAGCCGGTGGCACATGCTTAATCAGAGGCTGTATCCCAAGCAAAGCTCTAATTCATGCAGCACATAGATTTCATGATTTAGCCAAACACAGTGCTAAGGATGGACACATGGGTATCACCATACCCGGGCCGGCAGAATTGAGCATGGCTGGAATGATAGGTTGGAAAGACGATATTGTCAACAAACTAAACAAGGGAGTCGAGCACCTGTTGAAGACAGCTGGTGTAGAATTGGTTAACGGATGGGCGGAATTCCAAGATGCCAAAACCGTAAAAGTTGGCAAAGGCAAAGATGCCGTAATAATCGAAGGTGAGAATGTAATCTTAGCCAACGGCTCAGTGCCAATCGAACTACCGTTCATGAAATTTGGTAATAATGTAATTTCCTCCAGGGAAGCATTGAGTCTAGAAGAGTTGCCTAATCATGTAATTGTGGTAGGTGGTGGATATATTGGACTTGAATTGGGAATAACCTACCGAATGCTTGGCTCTGACGTAACAATTGTCGAAGCAATGGATTCAATTTTACCAATTTTCGACAAAGAACTGCGCCGACCGCTTGAATTATTTGCTAAGAAGAATAAAATCAAGGTTCACACTGGCGTATTTGCAAAGGGTTCGGAGGATACTAAAGACGGACGTATCAAATTATTCTACGCCAACAAAACTGCCAAAGAAGGGACAAAACCGGAAGAAATCGTTGCCGACAAAGTTCTGGTCACAGTTGGTAGGAAACCAAACAGCAAGGCGCTGGAACCCACTGGTGTAGCCCTAGATGAGCGAGGCTTTGTCAAAGTTAATGACCGATGTGAAACAAATATGCGAGGAGTTTACGCTATCGGCGATGTTTGTAACTCCGGTGAAATGCTAGCCCATGTTGCGTCATTCCAAGGTGAAATGGTAGCTGAAATTATCGCTGGCAACAAGCGCGCCTACGACCCTGTCGCTGTGCCTGCGATTGTATTTACTGAACCAGAAATAGTAAGTGTCGGCCTATCGCCTGAAGAGGCAAAAGCCGCCGGACATCCAGTAATTATTGGTAAGTTCCCGCTAGCAGCGAACGGACGTTCGTTGACTCAGGAAGCTGAAAAGACTGGAGGATTCGTCCGAGTTTGCGCTCGAGAAGATGATCACCGCATCCTCGGCATCCAAGGTGTTGGAACCCATATTAGCGAACTTGTTGGTGAGTGGACCCTAGCATTAGAAATGGGTGCATTGCTTGAAGACATAGCCGGTACTATTCATGCACACCCAACGATGACTGAAATGACTCATGAAGCAGTGCTCGCAACACTTGGCCACGCAATCCATACTGCTTGATAGCACCCTATTGTAGGCCATAAGTATAAATGGAGTTCCAGAGTAGTAATCGCATGTCTTACGACCAAATGACACTGCTTGAATTGAAGACGCTTTGTAAGGATCGGGGCTTAAAAGTTTCAGGAAATAAAGACGAAGTCATCATTCGACTAATGGAAAATGATGAATTAGCAGGTGGCGGTCAACAACAACCCACAACCTTTGCTACTCCTGTGGCGAATATGCAAGGCACAATGCCTGTATCCCCTCAAGTAGTGTATGGTAGGATGACATCTCAAGGCATAGTCATTAACAAAAATACGGGAACCATTTCAGCAGTTGGGACAGTGATTATTCTGTATGGAATTTTTAGAATGTTCTGGGCTTTGGGTTTTGCTGCGTTTGGCGATGGAAGTTTAGGATGGTTATTGGCCCCAATTGCATTTGTTGTAGCATCATCTTTCATTTTCAGTGGGATACTAATGACTCAAGAATACCGTAGCGGAATATATGTTACGATTGTAACTTTCATAATATCCGGTAGTCTTAGCGTAATATTTTCCGGTGAAACATTGAATCCTGTTTCAGTTTCTCTTGCCGATGGTGGAATGATGATTCCGTTTTCGATGATGTGCACGCTGCTCGGTATCGGAGTTGCAGCAATACCACTACTGTTTGCCGATGGTGACTTGAAGGAAGGTTGGCCCCCTGCAATTGAGCGTATATTTGGCAGTAGTCAAGTCGAGTAATGGGCAATGAAATAATTGCGAACAAAAATCCAAAACTGGTTTATCGACGTTAATCAAGAGCCACAACTTAGGCAATCATCTGGTGAATCGATACTACACGTAACCGCATCTTTGCTTGTTATGTCTGCTCTATCTGCTAAGCCGGAAACGGTTTGGTCCTCAGATTTCTTTGCTTCAACAGTAAACTGAATCGCATCCGCGGCTGCTTTGGTTCTTAGATAATACATTCCGGTTTTGAGTCCCTTTTTCCAACCATAGAAATGCATTGAGGAAACCTTGGCTGCATTAGCATCTATCATGTGGATGTTCATTGATTGACTCTGATCGATATATGCACCTCTATCTGCTGCCATATCAATGACGTGCTTTTGTTTAATTTCCCAAGTGGTCTTGTATAAATCCTTGATGTGTTGGGGGATACCCGCTATATTTTGTATTGAGCCTTTGTGTCGTAGAATTTCGTCTTTCATTTCTAGACTCCACAAATCTAGTTCGATCAAGTCCTTGATTAGATGCTTATTTGGAACTATGAATTCACCAGACAGAGTCCTTCTGACGTAAAGGTTTGAAGTAAACGCTTCAAAACATTCATTGTTGCCAAGTATTTGTGAGGTAGAGGCAGTAGGCATTGGAGCTAATAGCAGAGAGTTCCTCATCCCATGCTCAACAATTTCTTGCTTTAGCGAGTCCCAATCCCACATTCCACTGTGTTCGTTCATACCCCACATATCAAACTGTAGTATACCCTTGCT
>DALZ01000173.1:4638-8601 GCA_002496955.1 Euryarchaeota archaeon UBA128
GATGCAGTACATGCTGCGAAGTAAATCGTCTCAAATATGGCCTTGTTGAGGTTCTTTGCCTCGTCAGAATCAAAATTCATTCCCATCATAGCGAAGGCGTCCGCTAATCCTTGAACGCCAAGTCCAATTGGTCGGTGTCTCATGTTAGAGTTTCTTGCTTCTTCAACCGGATAGTAGTTGACATCGATAACTCTGTTGAGGTTACCTGTGACGTGGTAAGTCACATCATACAATAGTTGGAAATCGAATTCTCTCTTTTCTCGATTGACAAAGGTCGGAAGTGCGATAGATGCAAGGTTACATACTGCAACTTCATCTTTAGCAGTATATTCAAGAATCTCAGTGCAGAGATTTGATGAGCGAATGACGCCAAGATTCTGCTGGTTTGATTTTAAGTTGGCTGAATCTTTGTATAGCATGTAAGGCGTTCCTGTTTCAATTTGTGCTTCAACAATCTTATCCCAAACCACCCTAGCTGGAACGGTCTCACGAGCGAGCCCCTGTTCCTCATATGATTCGTATAGTTTTTTGAATTCTTCACCACAAGCATCTTGCAGACCTGGACATTCGTTAGGACAGAAGAATGACCAATCTCCTCCGCCTTCGACTCTTTCCATAAACAAATCAGGAGTCCACAACGCATAGAATAAATCCCTGGCTCTAAGTTCTTCTTTACCGTGATTCTTTCTTAAATCGAGGAATGCCATGATATCTGGGTGCCAAGGTTCTAGGTAAATTGCGATTGAACCCTTCCTCTTGCCACCGCCTTGATCAACATAGCGCGCAGTATCATTGAACACCCGCAACATAGGAACAATTCCATTACTTTCGCCATTGGTTCCTTTGATGTATGAGCCCTTTGAGCGGATGTGGTGTATTGACAGACCAATGCCACCGGCCGATTTTGATATCAGAGCACACTGTTTCAGCGTATCATAAATTCCTACTAATGAATCGTCTTGCATGGTCAACAAGAAACATGATGACATCTGAGGTGTCGGGGTTCCTGAGTTGAATAGCGTTGGTGTGGCGTGAGTGAAATAGCCTTGGCTCATCAGGTCATAGGTCTTCAGAGCCTTGTCTATATCTGAGTGATGGATGCCAACAGCAACTCTCATGAGCATGTGTTGGGGTCGTTCAGCGACTATACCATTCAGTTTTAGTAGGTATGAGCGCTCCAAAGTTTTGAATCCAAAGTAATCATAGTTGAAGTCTCTGGAGTAGTCTATGTGATTGTCCAAAATTTCTTTATTTTGCTCGATTATTTCATAGATTTCTTTTGAAATTAGTGGCGCATGTTCTCCTGATTCAGGGTCGACAAATTCTCTGAGGTCTGTTACTACCTCAGAGAACAATGATTTCGTTGAGCGATGTAAATCATCAACACAAATACGGGCTGCTAGTTTGCTGTAGTCTGGATGGTGTGAGGCAAGAGATGCAGCGGTTTCTGCAGCAAGCTGATCTAGTTCTCTGGTGGATACTCCGTCGTAGAGACCTTCGATGGTGAGTTTGGTTAATTGAGATGGATCAACCCAACTTTTGTCCAGACCCTCTGACAACTTGGCCAATTTTTCCAAAATTGCATCGAACCTGACATCTTCTCGCTCACCATCTCTGTTAACTACTTGCATTGTCATATTATTATCCCCATGTCAAATCTCAAATTCAGCCAATATCCAATCTCCATCGCGTACGGTTCAAAAGTCTTCGTCTACCGAGAACCTCTGTTGGATACTTCCTAGGCTAGAACCGCCATCTTTGACGCCTGATTTTTGGTATTCTCCAACCCTCTTCTCGAAGAAGTTAGTTTTACCTTGCATCGATATCATTTCCATCCAAGGGAATGGGTTAGTTACATTGTAAAGTTTTGCGCAATCAAGTGCCACTAACAAGCGATCTGCGACGAACTGGATATACTGTTGCATCAATCCCGCATTCATACCTATTAGTTCGACCGGTAAAGCGCTGGTTACGAACTCAATTTCAATATCAACTGCCTCGGCGATGATGCGATGAATGACATTTTCGCCAGCGCCCCTGTTTAGTTTGCTGTGCAACAAACAAGCAAAGTCACAATGCAATCCTTCATCGCGAGAAATTAATTCGTTAGAGAATGTTAATCCTGGCATCAATCCTCGCTTCTTTAGCCAGAATATCGCACAGAATGAGCCTGAGAAGAAAATACCTTCAACAGCAGCAAAAGCTACCAATCTTTGGGCAAATGAACCCTTCTTCCTAGACAACCACTTCAGCGCCCAAGCGCCTTTCTTGCGCACGGATGGAACCGTTTCGAGCGCATTGAACAGGTGATTCTTCTCATCGGTATCAGTGATGTAGGTGTCGATTAGTAGAGAGTAAGTCTCTGCGTGAATATTTTCCATCATTATCTGGAATCCATAGAAACATCGAGCTTCCGCCCACTGAACTTCATCGGCAAAATTTGTCACCAAATTTTCATTGACAATACCGTCACTGGCTGCAAAGAATGCTAATACGTGCTTTAGAAAGTGGCGCTCATTATCGCTGAGGCTTTTCCAGTCTTTTGCATCCTCGGCTAAATCGATCTCTTCAGCTGTCCAAAACGATGCGGCATGTAACTTATACTGCTCCCAAATATCTGAGTGCTCAATTGGGAATAAAACAAATCTTTCAGGTGCCTCCTGAAGCATCGGTTCTAGGTGTTCCTGCATCAAGTCTATCTCTTCTTCATCCGTTGTTTTCATATTGTGATCGATTACCATTTCTCTACCTCCGTGTTATTCTAATGTGCTGGAGTTTGCCCTCGGACAATGAGGTGTATAATACTACCTCCGAAATCTCCTGTGGAAATGTGGGTTTGATTGCAATTTCTGAGCGTGGGAAAAGAGGGCATATATCCCGCCACATCACAAAAGTTACAACACAAAAATCCCCGCTCCAAGGTAATAAAAATACACTGCCTTTTATCCCTTTGTTTCCACTGAACTTAGTAAGTATAATTATACTTAGTAATTGTCAATAACCGACAAATTATGGCAGGTATGATGACTGATGATTTAACGATTGAATTTGCCAAATTAGAACCAGGAGCCACTATACCTACCCAGGGTTCGCCACAAGCGGCGGGCTGGGACTTGTACGCTCTGGAGGAAACAGTTGTTAAGCGACACCAAAGTACTTTGATCAAAACTGGTTTGGCAATAGCAATTCCGTTTGGTTGGGAGGGGCAAATTAGGTGTCGCTCTTCACTAGGCAAAAAAGGCCTGATAATGCCCAACGGAATAGGCACCATTGACTCTGATTATCGTGGTGAATTGATGGTTTTAGCAACCTGGATTGGATTTGGTGAAGAATTTGTTGTTAGCAAAGGGGAGAGAGTTGCTCAATTGTTATTTTCGAGAGTGCCTAAAGTCAAATTTATTGAAAAAGCCTATGATGAACTTGGGAAAACCTCCAGAGGCGCAGGAGGATTTGGCTCGTCTGGCAAGTTTTAGCATTTGTTTTATATACGAACAAAAACAAATGCATAATTGATAAATCATGGATGAAGAATTAACCTCTTTTCCGCTAGAAATATTAATCGCAGTCATCGGATTCTTGCTTATTATTTGGATTTTAAAACCAAGCAAAAACAAGTTTCAGGGTGAAAATTTAACGACGCTTAGTATACTTACTCGACCCCCATCTGGGGTCGGGATTTTTATCACCAAATGTATCATAGTTACCATTTTGTTTGTTGCGATGAACATCCTCATTTCTTACTCAGAGGGCATTACTGAGTTTGAACAAGAAAAGTGTGAAGAAAAAAGATATCGCAACAAACACAATTGTATTTTTGAAGAATATACCTCCACTGACATCAGCAAGCAAATCGACGGTTTCCTAATGAATGAAGAGGTTACTACAAATTTAGCACCTGAAACCGAGTTAAATCACTGGACATCACCGAATGGCCCATGGTTTTGGGCGTATTACTTGATTGGC
>DALZ01000121.1 GCA_002496955.1 Euryarchaeota archaeon UBA128
GACGGGACCAAGAAGAAAGGCGGCCGAAGAGGCCGACGTGTATGATGTGGTGATACAGTGAAAGCAGAGATTGTAGAAGGCTGGCCAAAAGAGAACTCGATTAGAATTACCCTCAGCGAGACCGACGCCTCGCAAGTAAATGCGATTAGGCGTGCGCTGATTTCAGATGTCCCAAAGCTAGCTATTACTAGAGTAAACATCAGTCAAGGTGTGGTAGAAAACGACGGCGAGATTTTAGAATCAGTCAACGTATTGCCCGATGAAATGCTTACCCACAGATTAGCGATGATACCGATTCCAACTTTTCCTGAGGAAAAGCTTGCATTCTTTGAAACCTGTTCAATATGTATCGATCTAGTAGAATCGGAAAAGGGCTGCCCAACCTGCCAAGTGCTCTATTCGCTAAATGTTCAAGGCCCAGCAGCAGATTCCGACGAAGAATATATCACAGTTTATGCGGGGGATTTAACAACAATCTCTGACCCAATGTTTGACATACGTGAAGAGCACCGAAGGATACCAATCACCATTCTGTCAAAAGGACAGTATTTGGAATTGTATGCCTTCGCAACTCTCGGTCGCGGAGCTCATCACCAGAAGTGGTCACCAGTTGCTGGCGTTGGATTTAGTGGCCGAAACATTGCAAAACTGAATAATGCCAAGAAAGCAGAAACACTGTTTGCCTTAAACCTCAGAACATCCGACGGTAGAGATATCGATGCGAAACTATTCGGCAAGGGCAAGACGGTTGAAGACGTAAACACAGTAATCGATTTAGAAAAAGCCCTTCATCAGGTTGGCCCAGGCACTGGCAGGGATGCAGATTTCGATGGAGCGATATCTCTTGAGCCAGTTGAAGGAAGTTACATATTGTCCTATGAAACCGACGGAAGCCTAGACCCAGTTACTGCTTTTAATTTGGCAATGAATGAATTAACCAACCGTTTTACTGGCCTCAATGAAGAGATTAGTGCAGCACTAAAATAACCTCAATAGTGACTGAACTCGATGCCTAACGGTGAGTGAATTACCTTCCTGCCGTTATCAACAACCTTACCAATAATCTTAGCCCCCGGCATTCTCTGGATTAACCAGTGATAGATTGTTTCACTGAATTCCTTATTTACCGCAATTATCATTCCGCACCCCATGTTGAACGTTCGATACATTTCCCAAGTCTCAACACCACCCACCTCGGCTAGCCAGTCAAATTCTGGATGAGGCTGTATTGGGTCGTTAATCTCCCAGCCAAAGGTGTCATGAAGCCTCAATAGATTCGTCAACCCTCCACCAGTTATGTGGCAAATACCACGAATATCTGACACAGAATATGCCGTATCGTCAGATTGCGCATGTTTAATCAAATCAACGACCGGATCACAGTAAATCCTAGTGGGGTTTAGCAGTATTTCGCCAATAGTTAAATCGGCATTTGAATTCTCAAAGCGCATAATATCTCGATATTCACTGGCACAGTTGAACGGTGCGGGGTCAGTATATGATGCACCTACATGCTCGATAATCTTGCGTACCAGAGAATATCCATTGGAATGTATGCCAGATGAAGGAAGTCCGATTAGTATGTCACCCAACTCAAGATTTTCGCCTGTAATTGCTTCGCCCTTGTTCAGATAGCCTAATGCAGTTCCGGATAAATCAAGCTCGGTTACAATTCCCGGAAGCGAAGCAGTTTCACCTCCAGCGAGTGTTACCCGCGCTTGTCGACAGGCTTCGGCTAGAGACGCGCCGAGTGCCGCATGAACAATCGGATCTGGTTTTGGAACTGCAACATAATCGACAAATGCAATTGGCTCGGCTCCGACGCACAATAAGTCATTAACATTCATTGCCATACAATCAATACCAACACCTGACCATTGATTGAGTGCTGAGGCGATTTGCAGTTTACTACCAACCCCGTCTGTTGCAAGTGCCAGTAAGTGGTCACCAAACTCAATCAGGCCTCCGAAACCGCCGGGTAAATCGACAGGCGCACCCGGAGTTCCACTTGGTCTAACAGATTTGGTCAGTGATGAAATAAGGGATGAGACCGCTGAACCCTCTAGGTCAATATCGACTCCGGCGCTGGCGTAATCCATCTTATCTGGCATAAATCTCCCAGTCGCAGACAGGCAATGAATAAATCGGCTCAAGCGTAAAGCGCTTCCGCCAGCAAAGGCATACTGACATCTAGACGGTGCTCGATACCTGAGTGGGTGCCATCGAATTCTTCCCAGTGATACTCAATTGCGTATTTATCCAATAGTTCAATCATTAGTCTACTGCCGTATTGTATACCATACTGATCCTTATCACCGCAATCCAAATACAGTAGGGTCAATTTGTTCAACGAATGATTATTTTTTGTAATCATTTCTAGCGGGTCGCAATTGAGCCACTCTTGCCAAATCGCTTCATCAACCAGACATGTATTTAGATCGAATGGCAGTCTAATGCCGTGTACAGTTTCACAATCAGTCTTTGAATCATACGAAGCAGCCATAGCGCAAATCATTAGAGCGTGAAAATCATCACTATTTAGCCTAGGGGATTCTTTGACATGGGTGAGAAAATTCTCCAAACCACCTTGTTGGTTTATTCTAGTAGCGGTGAGGGGGAAATCCGATTTGTATAGGATATCAAACCCAACATCACCCGAGTGCGAGGCGACTGCATGCCACTCTCCTGGATGATTGACGGCATT
>DALZ01000172.1 GCA_002496955.1 Euryarchaeota archaeon UBA128
GGGGGTTGCGGCCTTTTTAGAAAAACGGCGACCTAGGTTCGATTAAAATTCAGGGAGATTGGTTTCTTCAGGATGTCCGCTTGACCAATCAAAAATTCCTAGGCCGCTTTTTTTCCCTAGTCGTCCTTCGTCAACTAATTTTTCCAACAGTGGGTGAGGTGCGTAACAATCGTCGTCAAATGATTGCTGTAAGTTTTTCAGAATGTCGCGACGAACATCAAGGCCAACTAAATCAGTTAGCGCCAAAGGACCCATTGGATGTTTGTATCCCAAGACCATTGCCGTATCGATGTCTTTTGCGCTGGCAACACCATCCGCTAACATTCTAATGGCTTCATTGCCGAGAACTACACCTAGCCTTGAGGTTGCAAATCCGGGGACGTCGTTGACTAATATGGTCGTCTTATTCATTGCTTTACCAGCAGCCTCAGCAATTTCAATCGTGGAGTCACTAGTTTCACTGTGCTTTACTAGTTCTAGTAGTTTCATTATCGGAACTGGATTAAAGAAATGCATACCAATTAGTCGCTCTGGTCTATCCATGACTTTGGCTATGCTTCTTATCGATAGACTGGAGGTGTTCGTAGCGAGAATAGTATCCTCAGAACAATACAGTTCAACCTCTCGGAAAATCTCCTGTTTCAATTCGATAATCTCTGGAACTGCTTCGATTACCAAGTCACAGTCTTTAACCGCCTGGGCCAAATCAGCAATGGGTGACAAATTAGCTGCCCACTGAAGTTTTTGTTCCGTGCTGGTCTTACCGCGAGCAATTCCTTTCTCCCAAAAAGCATCAATATTGCTCATACCCCGCTGAAGGCCTTCCGGAAATGCATCGTAAAGTATGGTTTCCCACCCCGTCTGAGCACATATTTGGGCGATTCCTGCACCCATGGTGCCTGCTCCAATAACTGCCACTTTTTTTATGCCCATGATGCTAGCCAGCAGGTTGGGCTTCATCATGCTTGCTTGTCGACGAATTGTCTTTTTGCGCGATTATCACCCCACCAGTGATCAAAATAAAGGCAAGAACAAGTGACATGCCTAGTTTTTCTTGGAGTAATAAGTAGCCTCCAATAATCCCAAAAGGGGGCACTAGGTAAACGTACAACGCACTCATCGAAGCGCCAATTTTGATGATTCCATCGGCAAACCAAACATAGGCAATGACTGTTGAGAATAGCGCTAGGAATATCAATCCAACCCAGCCATCATTGCTTGGCATGATGATGCCTTTAGTAGCTGCTTCGACGGCGACTATCGGAGTGAGTATTAGTAAACCAGCAACTGAAGACCACACGGTCAATTCCAATGGGTCAAGTGGTTTAACCGCCGATTTTGCTGGGGCGCTCATGGCTCGTTTCATTAGTATGGTATTACATGCCCAACATAAAGCAGCGCAAGCAATTAACACATTACCGATAATTCTCTCAGAGAACGGGAGGTCAACATTGGGGGAATAGATGAACAAGATAGTAACGCCAGCAATTCCCAAAATCAGACCTATAATGAGGTTTAAATGCAATCTTTCATTGATAAAAATCACCGCTAAAATTGCCGTGAATAACGGATTAAAGGTAATCATCAGTGATGCATCACCCGCTGCTGTGTATCTCATCCCGTACATGAAAAACGCTTGATACATCACGGTCGATATGAATCCAATAATCAGCACTCTGCCCCATTCAGCCCTATTTGGCACCATCCACTTGCCAGAAAGTTTCAGGAATATGAGGAAGCTAGCAGTAGCAATGATATATCTAAGCCATGAGGCGGTGAACGGCAAAATATCGGTTGCAACAACCCTGCCCGCTGGCCAGCCAAGCCCCCAAATAATCGCTACACAAAATAACTTTACATGAACCAGCAGATTGCTCATTCAAATCGCTCCAAACCTAGTTGGAGCATTCTGGATCTTGGCAGTCCAATTTCTGGTAGGCCTGTCGCAGGAGCATACATTTTGAGTCCTTCAATTCTGGCAACATACAGACCGTAACTGGCCATGTCGTCAAGTTTGTAAGGAGTATCTAGTCCCATATCTGTAAGAGTGTCACAGGCTTTTTGGCTGTAGATGGGGTATAGATTAGTAGAGAAGTGCATCCATTCGGAAAGTCGCTGAGTGTCTATTCCTTCGATGGTAAGTAAGTGTTCTAGCAACGCGACATCGGGATATGAGACGGTCCTAAGTATCATCTCAATTTCGTTTGCTACTTCCTCTGGGAAGGCGAATGGTTCTCTTTGTGACCAGTCTTCGGCCACCTTAATGTGGTCCATCGATGCTTTGTGCTGAATCGAGAAGATTGCGTTTGAATAGTCATCGTCATCAACGCTGTCGGCCACAAGGCCAGGTAAGACATCGTAGAATGATTCGCATCTATTGACATCTACTCCGTAAAGTGAAACAGGAATCATATAAACACACCACGTTTCAGGCAGATGCGCCAATTCCGGACTCAATTTGTCTTGTAGACATAGGCTTGTTAGCAATCCATTCTTGCTCGAAATAAGCCTTCAAATCCTCTTCGTCTTGATCGGTCGGCAGAACAGTTGTCATATAGGTTGTCCATTCATCATCAGAACCTTCGAAAGGTGTTCCATCGACATTGAATTTCTGTCCCTTTGCGACACCAATGTTACGATTGAAGTTCTCATGAGGAACATATAGTTCTGTAGCCCCTTCTGGCAGATATCCGCACAGTTTCCTCACTTCCCCAACAATCTCATGGTGATAGTGACCTCTTGATTCCTCGTTTAGTGTTGCCTTGTCAACTTCAACTCCAGCGTCTAGTTTCTTACGTTCATCCCAGCGGCCTTTAACACCCCAAACATATGCCCAGTGGGCGGAAGATGAAGCGTCCACACCGAACAGGTCGTGTGCAGTGGACACCCATTTGTTGATGTATCTCTGCAGCATGTCTAGCGGCAAAACTCCAGCCTTGATAATTCTCCTCAAGCCGTTGAATCCAGTGCCGAGGTGGAAGGCTTCTTCCTTTAGCATAGGGCCCATTGAAGCTGCAAGCGGTTTGAAGGCTGAGGTAGACAGCATTCCTAGTTGGAACTTGCCGTCCCTATCGACAAACATTGTGTAGCAAAAGAAGTCAAGCCAGTGGGGCATTGGAATATTGAATGCGCCAAGCAGTCTGTCACCATCTTGGGCGTTTCTTTCTAGCAGTTTTTGTGCCTCTCTTCTGCCCTGCTGTCCGAAGTAGGTCATCAATAGGTAAGCCATCTGCCAACCATGACGCTGCTCCTCAGCCATAATTCTGGCTGCGGAGTATCTATCGAAATCGGTTGGTGCAGATGCCAAGAGGTGTCGCTGCTGCTCTACAGATGCAAATTCTGTATCACCTTGGACGGTTATCATTGTGATAAGGGCATCACGCATGCTTTGCTGCGGAACCTGTAGGGATCTTTCCCACTTTGGCCTACCCTTGTAATCGCCAAATTCAATTACGTCACCCGCTCGTTCCCAGTCAAACAATACCGACAACTCGAAATCGCCTAACCATGATGGGTCAAACCCAACTCTTTGCTGCCAATCTTCAAAGTTCGATATCCACTCTTCCCATGTACTTGGTAAATTGTCCATGGGCCTCCGATGAAAAGGTCATCCTTATGGTCTTTGCGAACATGTTCGTATTACGATAAAATTTCCTCGTAATAACGCTCAATTATTTTACCTTGAATTGCGTGTAATATTACCGATAGTGTTGATTTGGAAATACCCAACTCGGTTGACAGTTTGGTAAGAGTTACCTCTCTAGGCGTGCTCCAATAGCCTCTCCTGAGCGCCAATTCAAACACCTCCCTCTGCCTTTTTGTCAGTAGTTTCTCTTGGCTAGAGCGGGTTGATTTTAGGCGCATTTGTAGATTTTGAGATTCAATTTCCCGCACTAGTTGTTTTGCCTGCTCTGACGAACATTGAATTGTCCAGTCTGCCCATCCGGATATTACATCAAACGGTGTTCTTGGGACTACACCAACGGTCCTCAACGGCTTAATGAATCCACCACCACCACTAGCAATGGTCACACTGGCTCTGCCATTGCTCAGCGGACTCACTGCCTCAACACCACTAAGTTTTTCTAAATCGGCGATAAGTTCCTGCTCCGCTGCAATTTGAGCGGTCCCTCTGCCTTTCCCAAGTGGCATTGTTTCGATTATTTGTAGGACTGCGTTAGGGTAGTTTCTGGTTGCTTCACCTGCCCAGTGACCATCTGGCAATCTAACCTCAATTCGGACAATTTGGGACATATCATCACAATCTGTGGACTCTATCGTGGCGCGCAATGGTTCCTGCTGCAACATCGATCATCTCTGCATGGGTCGTCGCAGTTCCATCCTTAGCAAAAGCCACGCCTGGTAAATACCCATCGCAAACCCCTGATGCAACAAATATGGCATCTTCAGATTTGCACAAATCGGTGGCATCCCACAGGCGGGATAAATCATCATCGATCATACCTTCTGCTCTGGCTTTTTCGGCATCTGAGCGAAACACTAACCGGCCTTCGAAAACACCGCCAATACCGCGAATCGCGGTTGCGGTAATTACTCCCTCAGGTGCTGCACCGATTCCCATCAAAATGTCATGGTCAGCTTCCGGTCTTGCCGCCCATAGCGCAGCTGAGATATCCCCGTCGCTCAGTAAGTGTAATTTAGCCCCCAATTCCTTTATCTCACCAAACAGGTCCTTGTGTCTTGGTCTGTCAAGTGCAATTACTCTCACTTCACTTATCGGTTTGTCCAATACTGATGCTACTTGTTCAATGTTGTAAGCCACACTTGCGTCAAGACTGATGTGCCCTTCCATCTCGGGGCCGGCGGCAATCTTGTCCATATAGCAATCTGGTGCGTGTAACAAGGTTCCTCTGGGTGCCGCAGCTAATACAGCAATTGAGTTAGGGAGATTATCAGCACAGTTGTTCGTGCACTCTAACGGGTCTACCGCAATATCAACTCGTGCAACATTCGGATTGCCGATTTGATTTCCTAACTGTTCACCAATGTAGAGCATGGGGGCTTCATCTCGCTCTCCTTCACCAATAGCAACCCGGCCGTCGAATGGGACTGCATCAAAAGTCATCCGCATGGCTTCGACAGCAGCAGCGTCTGCCGCTATTTTATCCCCTTTACCTCGCCAGTTAGCACTAGCAATTGCGGCCATGTCAACAGCATCGAGAAAGTGATTGGCTAGTTGTGATACTTGGCCCATACATCGAGATGATATAATCTAATCAATGAATAATGCGGTTTACAAATTTATTCAGATTTCTTCTTTTGTAGAATTCTTACATCAGTAATTTTACTGTTTGGGTATTGACCTTTGCTATCTTTTTCAAATGATTTAACCATATCAAGAGCACACAATAAGCCGGCACATACACCTGTTACAGCCTCCATTTCGATGCCTGTTTTGTAATGGGCCGTGACCGTGACTTCGCAGCGAAGCCCACCCGACAAAATTTCCCAGTCAACCTTGCACCCCTCTAGTGGAATTGGGTGGCAGTGCGGAATTATTCGTGGTGTTTCTTTGACGGCTTGAATCGCTGCAATCGTTGAGGCTTCGATGACGTCTCCCTTGGTTACTTCTCCAGATGATATTGCGGCCAGAGATTCACCCGATAGTTGCAAGAGGCCCGTTGCTGTTGCGGATCTCTTTACATCCTTTTTTTGGCTGATATCAACCACACCTTGTATTGTTTTTTTCATATAATCAACCTAGCCCTGCCTTCCAAACCTCGCCTTGGGAAGAAACCTCTTTTTTCCAAATCGGTGCTTGTAATTTTAATTCATCAATTAACCATTCACAAGCTCGAAACGCAGCTTTGCGATGTGCGCTACCAACGTGAATAGAAACGATATTTTCTCCGGCTGGAACGCTACCAGTTCGATGAGAAATGGCAATTCTTTTGACACCAAAGTTCCTCATTGCTTGATTAGCTAAACGGCGTAAAACTGCATTTAATTTATCCTTCCAAGCATCAAATTCTAATCGATAAATTTCTGCTTCATTATCAAATCCTCGAGTTATTCCTAGAAATGAAACTACCGCACCGCACCCCTCTAGGTCAAGTAAATTCAGCAACTGTTGGGGGTCAAGATTTTCCGGGGCTTCTATGATGACTATCTCCCCGTCCATGCCAATGTGAGGGGAACGCATAATTCAAACCCAACGCCTCGTTGCAGTAAACATGGCGGAGGCCGAGCCAGTCAACATAATGGGCGCAGGGCTATCCGGTTTAGCCGCAGCAACCATCTTAGCAAAGGCAGGTAGAGAAGTACATGTTCATGACATAAGGGACGATTCAGGAGCAAGATTTGACGGAGATTTTCAGGCGCTAGAAAATTGGAGCATGGATCATGATTTTTTCGACCAGATGAAAGAATGGGGCTTTGATATCAACGAGTTTAAAGCAACAGAATTTAGTGTGGTTGATCTGATCCACCCAGACGACACAATTACCCAGGCTATAAGCCCAAAAATTGCCTACAGGATTGTTGAAAGAGGTACTTCAGATCATACAATTGACCAAGGTATCAAACGGCAAGCACTTGCTGCCGGAGTAAGTATACACTATAAATCGAGGGTCAAAGAAGAGGACTGTCAGATAATCGCCTGCGGCCCTAAGGGTACTTCAGCAGTTGCATATGGTGAAATATTTCATACCGATCACGCCAATCATATTGCTTTCCAACTCAATGACAAGCTAGCACCGGGGGCGTATTCATATCTTATCGTGATAGATGGCGTCGGGTTGATTTGTACTTGTCTTTGGCGTAAGCAGAAAAAAAGCGATAGATTTCTCAATGAAACCATTGCCTGGTATGACAAACATTACCCAGAACTCAAGCGTAAACCAATCAAGCGAGTTGGTGGTAAAGGTGATTTTACCATCAATAAGAATTATCTTCAAGACGGGCGCTACTATGTTGGCGAATCTGGCGGTTTGCAAGATTTCATGTGGGGTTTTGGGATGCGGATGGCTATCTGGTCGGGAGTCCTAGCGGCAAAAGA
>DALZ01000040.1 GCA_002496955.1 Euryarchaeota archaeon UBA128
TCCATGAATCCACTGTCTTGACAATTATTGGAGGGATTTTTAGCGGAATTAGTGTATTGACTCTCGTTGGTTTAGCAATAATAAAGATAGCAAAATCCAAAGCAGCAGCGCAAGCGGTTCATGATGTGGAAAAAGACCTAATCGAGATTATTGAATCGCATCCGGGTCAACCGGTACGTTTCAAACTAAACGACCCCCCTAAGGGGAGGGATGCATGGGTGGGCATCTATCCTGCAAGCACTGGCGACCAAGAACATGGAGGCCGCTGGCGCTGGTTAAGAGATATTGATGTGAACAACGCCACATTACCTGGACAATCTGCAGGCAAATGGAGTATTCGCGTATTCAAAGATGGCGGATATAAACTCCAGCATCGCATAGATTTTGAGATTCAGAGTCTCGATCAAAAATCCGCTACACCAGCCCCATCCAAAGCCATAGTAGAAGGAATGGTGGTCTTGAAGAGTGTACATGGTAAGTACCTGAGTGCCCAACCTGACGGGCGTGCCGAATGGAACCGAGATAGAGCAGATGCCTGGGAATATTTCCATCTTGAGAACCGGAAAGGTGGTAAAATCACTCTCAAGGGTGCGCACGGCAAGTATGTGTCAGCACAGCCTGACGGTAGCGTGCAAATCAATCGTGAGGCAGCTCCACTAGGTGGCTGGGAAGAGTTCACCGTCGAAACGCATATTATCCAACCAACGGGTTCAAGCGGCTACGATGTCGTCCGTTTGAAGTCCATTCATGGCAAGTATCTGAGCGCACAACTCGACGGGCGTGTTGAATGGAATCGTGACCATGCGCCGGACGGTGGTTGGGAAGACATCGACATGGAGTATGTAGAGAGGCAGCACCAAGGCCATCATTGTGAAATCAACATCTTAGAAGCGAGGGCTGGTAAACCAATTCGTTTCAATGTGAACAATAGGCCAAACGGTAACGAAGCTTGGTTTGGCTTATACCCTGTGCAAGCGACCGACCACGAGCATGGAGAACAGCACAAAAACTGGATGTATTTCCGAGACGTAGGTCAAAAGGAACTCTCACTTCCAGCTAAATCAGCCGGCAGGTGGAGCATCAGAGTCTTTTCAGATGGTGGGTTTAACATGATCAAACGATTGGATTTTGATATAGTCGAGATTGATGAAAAATCAGCCCAATCTGCCAAAAAGATACAATCGGTGCTCAGAAAAACCAAAGATAAAGCAGACACCGGTTTCTGGAGTAAAGCCCTCGACAAGGAGTGAACGCGAAGCGCGGTTATTTACCTCCTGCTGAGCAATAGGTAGCGTTGTATATGACCCACTGCAAACCCATTAGTTTGCATAATCTGAATACAAGGTTATTATGCACTAACCCATTGATTGATAAACAAAACAATTAGATTATACTTTGATTCAAAAAGTGAATGAAAGGTTAGGAACGAACATGGTCCACTGCGAGTTTTTGTATATCGTAAGTGTGTGCACATGGGTTTTATGCAGAACCTCTTGGACATAGGCCAACCCAATTCACCTATTTTGTGAAAAAAAACCAAAAGCAGTGAGTGGTTAGGGGTAAACATGAAGTCGTTTCGGGTTACGTTGATTGTCACAATCTTGCTCGTCAATGTGCTCTCACATTCATACAATCAATTGGATTCCTCTCAAGAACAAAACAACTTCATCTTCCAAGACCAAACCGTCTTTGAATCTGGCAACAATTCTTCTGGCAACAATTCAGGTGGAGGTAGCACGAATTCCACCACCAGCGATGCTCATTGCTTAGTCTTGAGTAACTTTACAATCAGTCAATCAAACTATGCTAGTGTGCATTTGGTTAACACCTGCAACACGTCGATTAACTATCCAGGAATTAATGCCTCATCAGACCACTCTGGCGTATCAGGCCTCTATGACACATGGTGGTATGTTCTTGGTGGAGGTAACGGTTCAGGAAACCAATCTAGCGCTTATCCATATTACCAAATGGGTTGGCAACTATCCTTCAACCAGTCTATCGCTAACGGTACTCTGATTAATCTCACGTTCCAAGCAACTGTACTAAATTGCGGCCCAAACAATTCATGGTCAAATGCCTGCCCCAACTCAAACAATTCAATCATCACATATCAGCTTCAATACATCACTCCAATCGCACGCCTCAGTATAAGTTCTGCATCGATAAACACAAATAATGACCGAATTTCGTTGAGGTATTTATCCGAAAATTACTCTGGATACGTGAGTTGGGTGTACACCACTGCAAACGGTACTTCAACGATTACAAGCTACACCAACACCGTGAACCGAACGACTTACATCTACCCAGATATTTTCGGAGTGATTCAAATTTGTGGAACCATACCAGGAGATACAACTTGCATCAATATCACGAGAAGCGTAAGACCTCTTTACGGGAGTATTCTCGCCCCTGTCAACAATTTGACGACCAATGACAGCGGGATTTATGTAAGTTATTTCGCCGAGAATTATAGTTACGGAATACTGGAAATCAACAATCAAACTTTCCATTATGTTCAATCATCTAATTCCTCATCTAACTCAAACAACACTGCATTCGTTCAACTACCTGCCGGGTGGTCTGCGATTTGTCTGCGATTGACTGGGGACAATAACACATCACAGATGGATTGTGTGAATGTTTACAAAACGCCACCAATCGTACGATTGGTCATTACCTCTGCGAACCTGTCAGGCAACAACAATGCGATTGATGTAAGTTATAGAACGGAAAATTTCTCTGGCACCGTGCATTGGTACTACAACACTTCCAATGGCACATCACATACTACATCCTACGGAAATTCCTACCAAAGAACGGCTTCTTTGTATCCAAACACGTTTGGCCTGATACAGGTGTGTGGAACGATTGATAACGGCTCAACATACGAGTGTGTATCGATCATGAGGGCGGCACGAATGCTCGAAGGGAATTTGATTTCACCTGGCAACAATTCTCAGGTTTCAACATCAAACTCAGAAGTT
>DALZ01000042.1 GCA_002496955.1 Euryarchaeota archaeon UBA128
GTCATCACTCGGCAATTCATACGCCATGATATCGTCAGCAGTGATGCCGAGATAGGTCGCGCTTGGCGTTGCCAAATATTCTGAAATATGAGCGGTCTTAATTGCACCATAAGCAATGGAAGCGAATATTCTGAACGACCATGGGTCTCCGTCAAGGAAAACTACAACGGGCAAATCCCACTCTTCACTCATTCGTTTGATTATTCGCCTAGTTGAACGAGCTGGTTGGCCTTTGAGATGCAGCAGGCCACATTTGTAGTCTTCATCAAAACCGTTCTCGACCAGCCTGTCAAACATACCTCCCGTCTCAATCGCCATTAAGAAATTAATATCATGTTCAATAAATTCTATTTTCTCCATCTCTACATTATAGGGAACACCATAACCAGAGTCACCAACATCGTCCCGGGCATTGATTCTCATCCACTCACCTCGTCGATTTCGCTCTTGTAGAGTTAGGTTGCCAATTATCCTAGCACCATCTTCCTCAGGTCTGAGTTTGAAGTCTTCGCGTAAACATTTTGTTACAATTTCTAAATCCTCAGCCAGGTTATTGGATTCATTTTGACTGCCAAACTTGCCGAGCCCCCAACTCTCCGAAATGTAGTACATCTCTCTAAGGGTTGATGACTTGCCAGAGTCAATCATGTCTTCAATGAACTCAATTACGTGGAGTGCACGTAGCAATTGTTTTGCTGAACCAAGACTCGTTGCGTCCCTTACAGATTTGTTTTTACCGTATTTGTAAACTCCAAGTTTTCGGTCAAACCCAATATTGTTTTTCGTTCTAACGGGTAGAGTCATAGTTGGTGGGTCTCCTTTGACAATCTTGTCATACATTTCAGAGACAACCTGTTTCATGGCGATTTTGGTCTCATCCGCGGTCATTATCCCAGCCATTATTGATCACCTCCAAAGAGTGTTGACTGTCCTGACGGCGGTTTGACCGAAGGGGTAGGCACGTGCTCGATTGAATCGGGGATATCGGGAGCAATTTCTGTGGTTGAAGTTTCGCTATTGGAATTAAGCTGATTCATTATTTTCTCTTGTTTGCGTATTTCATCGAGATATTTCTCATCCATTTTCATTGCTCCTATAATTTCTTGACTCCCGCGATAGAAGACATCGGTTTCCGTCCAATCACCTTTCTCCAGATTATCAAGTTGATAATTTATGGTGATATTTTCTCCGGGCTGGAGAGTTTCGAGTTTCCAAGCCCAGACGCCAGTCGCCTCTTTTCTGCCACCGTAAACGCTGTTACTCATTATGCCGCCTGATTTTTCAGGCCATGTTGCTAGGATGGTGTATGCTCTTGCTCTGGCGGTGTAATTGTAAATTTTGATTGCTACATCAACAGCCTTTGTCGATTTATTCCATTCCGTAGTAGATTCACATATTACTGCCGACATAATCTTGGTTATCGAGCCAGCAAGATTAGGGACTGGTTTGTCTAGAATTTGCGCTGATTTTTTTGCTATTGCCGGCAATATGTCATTAATTAGCTCGAATTTTTCTTTTGTCTTAGCCATTTTCTTCTTCTTTTCAAGATGTTTCCTCAACCCTCGCCCCATCTCTAACATGGCCTTTCTGACTTCTTCCATAACCTCGCCGTTATCAGCAAGAGCCTCTTTCGCCTCTGACGTGAATTGAACATTGGTGCTTGCTAAATGAACAAGAATAGCTGCGGGGCCTTTCGGTACACCTTTACCACCTGCCTGATCAAGGCCATATTGACGCCAATCAACAGATTCTATTGCCTTTGTTAACAAACAACCGCCTTGCTGATACATGAGTGGAACACGGTTTGCAAAGCGTAGCACTTCAACTGGTTTATCAGACGCCATGTCTCCACCAAAAATTAAACCCACTTCGACTTGATATGGATTACCTTGAGAGACATTTGGCGCTCTAGTCATGGTTGTTGCATATCTTGAATCAATGGTTTTTGATAGCCCTTTTTTTATCAGCATTTCTTCAATTGGCGATAAGCAATTAGTCGGTGGATTGAGTAATTTGACTGGTTTACCATTGAACAATCTCTCACCCTGAAATGCTTCAAGTAGCGCTCTAATTTGTTCTGGATTCATTTGTTTGGGCTTGACTTTGACATCTAGTTCCGCAGCAGCACACAATTCTTTGGCCGCTCTGGTAGACACGCCGGAAAAATTAGTTCGTAGGAACACTGACAATCGAGAATCCTTAGATTCGGTCAACATTCTTTGTAGTTGGCCCAATTCGATTCCATGTGGATGTGGTTTTATTGATTCTACTTTACCCGGCAGCCGTTCTGTAACTCTTGGCCAATGGTGAATTTCTCCATCAGGATCAGTGAAGGTTATTTCTGCATGTGGGTTAACAATACTGGTCATACGCAGATATTGCCAAACACTCTGCCTACCTTTCTGATATTTCGCTTTCATTCTAGTCGTAACTTCAAGTCCATGCTTTTTCATTTCACCATCATCAAACTGCCACAATTCGCGACCTGCATTGCTTTTTGTCGCTTTATTTTTCCTCGTATCTAAACCGATATCCACGACAGCAGCAGTAGATTCCGTAGCAATCTTTGATTTGACATGGGTGGGTTTTCCGGTTGTTAGTTGACTATACATTACGACCCCTGTAATGCCAATACCTTGCTGGCCTCGCGATTGCCTTATTGCGTGGAATCGTGAACCAAACAAAAGCTGGCCAAACACTTTCTCAATGCTCTTTTGCGGTATACCCGGGCCGTTGTCCTCAACTACTAATTCGATGATGTCTTTCTTGACATCAATCTTTGAAACTTTCACTTTTATTTCCGGTAATATTCTGGCTTCTTCACATGCATCTAAAGAGTTGTCAACCGCTTCCTTTAC
>DALZ01000179.1 GCA_002496955.1 Euryarchaeota archaeon UBA128
TCGATTGACCCACTTCTAGTGGTGGGTGTGTTACATCAACAGTTCCATTCTGAAGTCGATTCAGGTGATCTTGATGTGTTTCGGCGTTACTAATACTGGTTATGCCTTGAGTTACCGTTTCTGGCTCTGGCCAAGCCATGGCAACCAGTTCAATTCGGTCATTATCGACTAACTCTTGTTCCTCTTGCTCTATTTTTTGTATAACCTCTTCACCAATACCCAAATCTAGCATCAGTTTCCTATGAGTAGATAGCGGATCTTTTGCAGCCCAGTAATCCAATAATTCCCTGTCGACATAGCCCGATGGAGTGCCTGACTCACTACCTAGATACAGGTCGTCGTGATGGTGTGCGTGACCACATCCTCTCATTGTTTCAACATGAATTAGAGTCGGGCCGCCTCCCTCGAGAGCAAATTCTCGTGCACAGGCAACGCTGGCGTACCATGCTGCTGGGTCAGATCCATCAATTGTCCAACTTGGGAAACCCATTGCTTTGGCTTTATCTGCCCAAATTTCGACCCCCGATTGGTTGATAGGTGCGGTATCAAGGGCGATCTGATTATTCTGTAGAATGTAGGTTATTGGTAAACCCCTAACTCCGGCAAAGTTTAGTGCCTCCCAAAACTCACCTGAAGAAGATGCCCCCTCGCCAATACAAGCCACATGGAACCTGTTTAGATTTTGTTGCCATGCGGCAAATGCTAATCCAGTCATTGTCGCACTTGCTATGGGCAGTGGTGCGGTTGGGGGTAAAACACCAACATGCCATGCACCAATGTGCAAGTCTCGACCGCCTGAATCTAGGTTGCCGCCGTTTTGATTAGAGCCAACTTTACCGAGATTTGCTGCCATCACTCCTAGCGGTGTGTCCCCCATTGCTAGGGATAAGCCGACATCTCTGATCATTGGGGCGACTAAATCACCTGAGTAGCCGCGTCCAGGTTTGGCACCTGGATCAGCTAATGGGTCAGTCTCTAAGGCAGTGGCAACCGCGACTACTGCCTCTTGCCATGTTGACCTGAATCCTTTCCCACCAAATTTCTCACCGCTTGGGGTTTCTAGACCAGTGGTGAAAATATCTTTCAATGCCTCATCCATATATCTCGTGCGAGTCATGTTTCGCTGCCACTCCAAACGATGTTCACTTGTGACAGACATGTAGTGAGCAAGCCTCCTCAACATCAACGTCATGTCAATCAAAAAATGAGTGTTACGACGTTCAACATAGGATGATAATTTCCTGCGCGGGATGACTTCTGAATCCGTTTCTTTCGCCATTTTGGCATCCACTTGAGCAATCAAAGCATTGTTTAATGCGCTGATAAATCTGCGACAAAATTTAGCCCATGACGGAGCCTCAAATTGTTTATCGTTTGAGTTGATTACATGGTCCCAAATATCTCCGACAATCGTTATTCTTGCATCATGTTGCTGTGCAACAAATAACAATACTTCGCGTTTTGCTGCGTCCGCAAGTAAAGGTTGAGTGAAGGTCAATTTGGTTTTTGGGGACCAGTCCGAGCCAAAAATTTCCGGTAGTTCACCCTGCGCCATAGAGTGTCCACAGGAAACTCCCATACAAACTGAACGATATGTTCTAAACTACGTCAACCTTGTTTTCCAAAGCGTTCTTGGTGATTCTAGCAATAAAAAATGTAACAATTACCGAGGCTACCACTCCGATAATCAGTAATATTGTTCCTGCCGGTGAATTACTGAAATTTTCCATTACATTACCACTGAACACTAATTCACCGGCGGCAAGACCAAAGTAGGCATAAGCAAGTGAGTAAACAATACTAGAGAGACTGGATACAAAGAACACTCTAACTGATACTGGGCTACTTGCCATAATGTAATTTAGCCACTCATCTGGTATTATTGGAGATAATCTAACCAATACAGAAATTTGCATCGCTTCATTGTTAATCGCAGTTTCAATTCTCTTCAATCGTTCATCTTTAGATACGATATTTGCAATGTAATCTCGAAACATCCAACGGCCTAACAAGAACGCAATCAGTCCTCCAACTATTGATGCCACGAAATTCACTACTACTGCAATCCAATAAGGAAATAACGCACCCGCACCAACCTTCAATATCGGCGAAGGTGCCATTAGAATAATCGCTACAGTAATCAGCAAACAGTAAACGATTGACCCAAGTGTTCCCAAACCATCAAACCACTGAATTAATTCGCCAATATCTTGGAAGACAAAAAATCCAATGATGATCCAAATAGCAATAATGGCTAACGACAAGTATAATCTTAGCCTGCTAGCCTTTCCTTGATTGAGGTTGGGCTCAACAGGTTTAGGCACCATTACTCCTCCTCATCAATTCCATCAATTCTACTTACCGTAGGGAATGATGACAAAACATCGCCGACCATCTCAGTGATGTCCTCAATTTGCGTAATCAAAGTAATATCGTTGACAGTTCCCGGTCGCCCAAGACTCCACATCAGTTCGTATACTAGCTCACTTGTTAAGCGAGTTAGTTTCAATACTTCGGGGTCCACGCCATACAATTGTTCCTCTGGTTTGAGAGCAATTAAATCAGGCATTTCGTCCAAAACCTCATCCATCGCAGACTCAACTTCTGCCTGTATACTTGATGCCTGTTGTTCAAGAATATCCTCCATAGTTGTCATGCCACCCTTTATCCTTGATTTCCCAGGGTTGCCGGAGCCCAGTGTAGCACCTTTGCTTACATCACGGTAGGATGCGGTAGTGACGGTTTCTGATGCATCATTATTGTCCTGAGATGGAGGAAGTTGTTCGGGGTCGACATCTTGCACTAAGTTATTCAAGGCAATTCTCAACATGGCAGCCATAGTGGCAGAGTCAAACATATCTTGAACCTCAATCCCCTCTTCATCCATCTGAACTAAGATTTCATCGATGAAATTTGGATTAATTTTCTCTGGACCAACTAGGCCTTTCAACATCGGCAACGCCCAAGTTGAATCGCCCATCAGCATAGAGACATCAAAACTACCTCCGCCTGTGGCTGGCCCCTCTACGTCGGCTGGTGGTGGTATGAATTGCTTTCTAGCATGTTTATTCAGCTGCTCAATCAATACTTTCATGTCTATTGGTTTTGCAATAACTTCCGAAATGCCGGCCTTAGCCGCAGATATCAGATACTCTTGACTTGAATTACGTGATAAAATAACTATACGGCATTTGAAGGCAAATTCGGGGTCACTCATCAATCGCTGCGCCGCGTCAATGGCGTCACCATTTTGCCATTCACCCTCAAGCAGAACAATTTCTGGCATTGTGGCTAACGCGGTTCCTTCTGCCTGCCTGAGCGTGCCTGCTCTGGTAATATCAAATCCTTCTCGCTCAAGAGTATTGGCAAGTAAAGTTCGTCTGCCTTCGTTCTCATCAGCAACGATTACCTTGGCCAATATTTCCCCCCCTTAGCCAGCGAAAACTATCACGAACATTTGAACCTCATCCCATAAATCAGTCGGAGACAGCCTTAATGGCGCTACCTAAGGTTGACGGAGGTCGGTAATCATTAATCAAATCAGTTCAGTGATTTACTTCATTCGATGTCATTTGGAAGATGTTTTCGCCAAGCAATAATGCCACCGTCTAGGTTGTACAAGTTTTGACCGTTGTATCCTGAATTTAGTAGATACATTGCTGCGGTTTGTGAGCGCATACCACTGCGACACAGTATTATGATATCTTGATTGATAGGAATGCTATCTATCTTGGATAAGATTTCTTCATGCGGCACTTGGAGATCGGTATGCGATACTTTCATCTGCCCGTATTCTGTATCAGAGCGAACATCGATTAAGAATGGTTTCCAGCCTTCTGCCTTTTTCCGTTGGTACTCCAACATCGATAAACGGTTGAACATGACATTACCAGACAATGCAGGTTCTTTTATTTCACCTTCGCTGGTTGTTGAATTATCACACCAACCATTATCCTCAAACATTTTTCGAACCTCTGACAAATTTGGTTGTATATCTACCGATTTTGAGAACTTTAACGTTCTAAATGAGAGCAACTCAGCATCATATATCATCAGTTTTCCCGAAACAATTTCGCCCTTGTTTAATATTATTTTTATTGCTTCAGTCGCTTGCAGTGCCCCGATTACACCAGGCAAAACCCCAAACACGCCACCTTCAGCACAGGATGGAATCATACTACTTGGGGGTGGTTCGGGAAATAAATCTCGATAGCATGGACCGTTGTCAAAATTAAACACACTTAGCTGCCCCTCGAAGCGATATACAGAGCCGTATATCCATGGAATATCGTGGATTTTGCAGGTGTCGTCTATCAAATACCTAGTCGGAATGTTATCTGTACCGTCTATCACCAAATCCCAACCGGCAAAAATCTCGCTCGCGTTATCTGGCGACAGTTTCACGTCCCAAGTGGTCAACTTTAATGATGAATTTATTGTTGACAGCCGGGTTTTCGCTGATTCTACCTTCAAACTGCCAATATTTGTTTCACCGTGAATAATTTGTCTTTGGAGATTTGACAAATCGACGAAGTCATCATCGATAATACCGATATGTCCAATGCCGGCAGCGGCTAAATACAGTAGAGCAGGACTTCCAAGACCGCCGGCACCAACGACCAATACTTTGGCTTTGTCTATACATTCTTGGCCAGAGATTCCGACATCAGGTAGGGAAATATGCCGCGCATATCGTTCTGTGTCGACCATGACCATGCGAGACCGCAGTAATTGATGAATTGAGAGGTTGCTTAGTGATGGTTCTCTTCCAACCACTTTTCGGCATCCATTGCCGCTTGACATCCCATTCCAGCTGCTGTAATAGCTTGTTTGTATCTCGTATCCACCACATCACCTGCCGCAAACACGCCATCGACAGAAGTCATGGTATGTCGCTTGTGGATAATGTAACCATTCTCATCTGTTTCAATCTGAGCATCTAAAAATCCAGTTATTGGTTTGTGTCCAATTGCGATGAATGCCCCAGTTGCAGCTATTTCCTCAGTGGAACCATCTCTTGGATCTTCCAATACTGCACCTGTGAGGCCGTTTTCGTCCGATAGCCAATGCTTTATCTGCCTGAAGGTTTTGATTTCAATTTTCTCGTTATTTGCCGCCCTTTCATACATGATTGTGCTAGCTCTGAAAACATCCCTTCGATGAATTAGTGTCACTTTAGAAGCAAATCTAGTGAGGAATGTCGCTTCCTCACATGCCGAATCTCCACCACCGATTACCAGTACTTCCTCGTCTCGGAAAAACGCCCCATCACAAGTAGCACATGTCGAAATGCCTCGCCCTTTCTGTTCTGCTTCACCGGGAGCATTCAACCAGATTGATTCCGCCCCAGTTGATATGATAAGTGCGTTAGCAAAATATTCCTCGCTTTCAACTACTACCTTGAAAGGTCGTTGAGACAGGTCGACCGATTCGACATTTCTATCCTGTACTTCAAGGCCAAATCTTTCTGCCTGTTCCCTCAACTGCATCATCATCTCTGGACCTCCTATACCTTGAGGATATCCGGGGAAATTTTCTATGTCTGAAGTGAGCATAAGTTGACCTCCAGACATGTAACCAGCAAACATCAACGGGTTTAACATTGCTCTTGCAGTGTATAGTCCTGCGGTATAGCCAGCAGGTCCAGAACCGATTATCACTACATCTCTGACTTCACTCATACAATCGCCTGCAAGGCATAAAGGCAACATGCACCTATTGAATCTTTACCTTGTTACTAATTATTATCATCAAGCAATTCAGCCAAGCAGTTAATCACTTTGTCGTTTTCAACCCTCGATTTAACTGCAAATCTTACATAGCGCGAATCTAAGGTGACTCCCATGTTTTCTGCATCACGGATAAATACATCACGTTCACGACACAGCGCAATAAAGTGATTTGAGGAATGAGCAACGGAGGGGGGTAACTTCGTTAGTATGTAGTTAGCCACGCTTGGAAAGGTTGTGAAACCCAATTTAATCAATGCATCATTTAGAATTGCTCTATTCTCGTGTACTAGAGCATATTGTTGGTCATAATAATCAGGATTTGACAGCGCCGCAATAGCACCCAATTGAGCAGGGAGACTCACAGCCCATGGCGGGATGAAGCGACGTAAAGTTGGTGCTTGTGATGTCACAGCATAAGCAACTCTCAAGCCCGATAAGGCGTAACACTTACTCATACTTTTACAGACAACTAGTTCTTTGTGGAGTGATGCAAGCGATTCTAATGATACAGCATCATTGACATATTCTATGTAGGTTTCATCTACCCAGATTAACCGACAAGAGGATTGTCCCTTGTTTGTTGACAGAATATCTGATATTGCTTGGTGAAGATTATCACAATAGACGCCTGTTGGGCTGTTTGGGTTGACGACAATTACTGCATCATGTTGTCTCGCCAATTCCACAAATTGCGCTAAATCGATTGTAAAACCATCTTCTGGATAAAGCGGGAAGTGCGTGATATGACAATTTATTAGATAGTTGAGGATGTGAAGATACTCACCATACATTGGAGAAAGAATCAGCACGCTTGATTCATCATTCAACAGCCGAGGTAGTAATGAAAACATCAGCGATGAGGACCCAGATGAAACCAAAATTTCATCAGGAGAAATATTCCGAACTTGCGCTATTTTATCGATTAAAGGCGCACACTGTGTTGGTGGCGATTCATGGCAGCTGCTTACCAAATTCTCCGCAATGACCTGCATAACTTCGGGGCTAGGTGGAAACGGGCTATCCAAGACATCAGCGACGATTAGTTCTTTTCTGCGAGTGAAATCAAAGCCACTAGCGTCCCAAGACGCACCGCCATGATAACATGCATCATCAGTTTCTACAATATCTATCAACTCAATCTGATTAAGATTATCTCCAGCCAAATCCAAGAGTTTGCTAACCGAAGCAATCATTGGACAAAAGACCAACTCGCCGACCGTAATAAAATGATTATCAAAAACCGTCATCCCGATTTCTCTGTATAAGGGAAGAACCTCGCTATGCCCCATTGCGATAATATGTCTTGCTCCATTTTGATGAGCATACTTCAGTGCGCCCATCATGAGTAGTTTTGCGAAACCGCGATTGCGGAATTGGTGACTTATTGTCAAACCTCTAAATTCATGAATTGAGGAATAATCATCTACCCCTTTTAACAGATCATTGATTGTGTCATCAGAGAAGTAACTCTGCATACGAAAGTTACCCTGGTGAGGTGTATTGATACTCACATAACCAACAAATTCATCGTTTAAACTTAAGGTTAGAAAGTGCTCTCCTGGGTCGTCTAAATACTTTGATTCGGTCTCTGGATACTGGTGCAGTTCATTAGCAAAAACTTGGTAGCGGAGGCTGCCAATTTGCAGCCATAACTTACTAAGAGTTTCATTATCTTTGAGAGTGTGATTGTTCGGTTTTGAGAAATAAGACAATTTGTGCATGATTATGGCATTTAGTTCGACTAATTGAACAATATGCCTACACTTGCCGCATCGTAAATACCGCGTCAACCGCAGCTCTAGCGTGGGGCTCGAGACGAGACCCTATGTGATGCGGCTCGGCGCCCGGTCCGATGATTCCCAAGCCGATTGATTTGTCGTGCTTTATTTGTAAGTCAATTATCGACTGTATAACTGCATTACCCATTGCAGCGCCGTGTTGTGTCTCTCCTTTCTCGATAATACCCAGACAAATGGCCGCGTCATAGTTTGGTAACAAGCGGTCTAATGCAAGAGGGACTTCCATCGAGCCTGGGACCCAAGCGACTTCGGCAATTTCTATAGCATGTTTAGATGCCTGACTTTTGGCAAATTCAAGCATCATTTCAATCTCTAATTTATGGAACGAACCACAAACTGCTACAATCTTCATCTTGTCACACCTCTGTCCACTAATAATCGCTCGATGGTTTCTACAATCAGTTGAGTGTTGGTATCAATTTCAATGTTTACCACATCCCCTACCTCTTTTGAATCTAGAATTGTCAAGCGCAATGTTTCCGGAATAATGTGCAGGTCAAATGTGCCATCAACCACCTTACCAACTGTTAGCGATATGCCGTCAATAGCAATGTAGCCCTTCTCAGTTAGATACTTGTGTATCGATGGAGGTGCCAAAATATTCAACGACATTTGGTCGCCAGACTTTATCTTAGATTTGATAATCCCGGTGTCAAATATATGACCAGATAGAATATGGCCACCAACTTCATCACCGAATTTAAGCGATCGTTCTACATTTACATTATCGCCCTCGATTAAGTCACCAAGATTGGTTCTATCAAGAGTTTCATCTATTACGTCAAACTGGACGATGTTGGAGTTTATTTTCACTACAGTCAAACAAACCCCATTGATAGATACACTGGCTCCAGTAACTAAATTTTCGACGTTTGGTAAATTTATCTCAAACGAGGTTACCGTGTTGTTTTTCGAAATGACTATTATCTCGCCGATTCCCTGAACAATTCCCGTAAACATTGAAAATTCCTCACTTTTTATCTCTCGACAACTCAAGTATCCTTGCGATAATCTTTCGCGTTCCGTCAAGGTCATCTGACAACCCGTCAACCCTTGTCACATTGATTTGACCGTGACCTAATTCCTGCAATTTTTGCTTTATTGAATCCTCAGCATGCTCTTGGTCATAGCCCAATGCGATTATGTCAGGATTTACCTTTGGTAAGATTTCGAATATAGAAACATCTGGTGAGTTCCCAATTATCACCGCATCCACAGGTTTCAAACCCTCAACCATGCGCTTTCTAAGATCGTGATTTGTTACAGGCTCATGCTTCCGAGCCCTAACTGTATCATCATGTGCAACCACCACAGTCAGATGATTACCTAGTGCTCTTGCCTGTTCAAGATAATGCAGGTGGCCTGCGTGGAGCAAGTCAAAAACTCCGACCGCCATCACCCTCATACAATCACCTATCCATGCGCAGTTCATTGACCTTGATGATATTACCTACTACTCAATGTCATTTAGTGCCTGAACAATATCAGCGCCCTCTAGAAATGGTATTCCTCGGGCTTCAGCCCAAGCTCTTGCGTCATCAACGCGCAATGCTAGGTCACCATCCGGTTCCAGCATTTCTGCACCGATTACTACCGGCGATACTTTGGATAATCTAGCAAGACCTACTGCTAATTCAGTGTGACCTTGGCGACGAGATAAGCCACCTTCAGTTTCTCGACAAACCGGGATGTGGCCAGGGGTTCTGAATTCTGCACCTAGTCTTCTTTTGGCCTCGTTTGAATCTATTTTTTCAGCAAAAACCTCGTTGGTTAACTCAGCAAATCTTCGAGTTGTAAGGCTACGATCTTTGTCGGTTATGCCAGTGTAGGTCTGACGATGGTTGAGCGACAGCGTGAATGCCGAGCGAGAGTCGTATCTAAGGTCATTTGTCACTAGCTGGTTTAACACATCGAATTTCTCAGTGAGCTCTTTTTGTGTGTGTAAATCTTGAAGAAATGGCAGCCCAAACTTTTCACCAACCTCATGACCAATTGCCAGAAATAACAAACCACCGCAGTCTTTTCTGAGCTGCCGCATGGTGGCAGGTGTTGCGTGTTGAGCAGAAAACAACAGGTCGGTTTCGCCCTCACGTTTTTCTGAGTCAAATAGGCATACGGGTAAGCCTTGAGAGAATGCAGCAACCGCCGCGTGAACTGAATTGCTCATAACCATGGGTCTAACCTCTCATTGATGAAGTGTCGCATATCATCATAGCGACAAAATATTGCCGAATTACGGGT
>DALZ01000152.1:0-8637 GCA_002496955.1 Euryarchaeota archaeon UBA128
GTCAGTTGTGGCTCAAGTCCAAACCACAAGATTTGACCACCATTACCCTCGTCGTCCTCTGGTGGCTCATAGATGTGAATGAAAATAGGTTCCTTCGCCAGATAAATAAGGTTGTAAGGTCGTGTCTTTTTTGCATCACGGTCCAATGGACCGTAATACATTGGCCTCGAACCATAACGCGACTCAAAATCACGAACCCAATTAGCAACGTGAGGATATGCAGCCATGACGCTATTGAGGTCGCCTTTTGCAAATCTCGATTCATCCGCCATGATAATACCTCTCAACTAACTGCTGTAATATCCACGATGAAGCCCATGCTTGGCTCAACACGCCAGCCAACGCTGGTTTGAACTGGTCCAGCTGCCCTTAGGAATCTGGTCACGATAATGTTCCGTTTTAGGTCACCGCCGATTAACGCAGTGGAAAGATCTAGAACCACTTCTGATGATGCACGTAAATTGTGTAAGAGTTTGTGATTCATTTCATCTGGGTCAACACACAGCATCACAGAGCGCCCTTCTGAGGTTATTTTTCTCAGCCTCTGCATCAGACTAAAGCGCTGATGTTCGTCGAGGTTATCGGGCATTAATGCACTTGCTGAGTCAAGAATAACGACATCTGCCTCTGCCACTGCTTCACTGTCTAGCACCTCCTCTAATCCTACATCGACTCTCGCTTCAGCAACTGTGCCGAAGCGAGAGAAAATCATCAAACGTCCTTCACGCAGCGAATCAGTCACCCCATAGCCAATTGATTCCATCTGCTCTATCCAGCCGCGAGTGGTTAATTCGGTGGTTACGACCAATACTTTGACTCCGTTGTCGAGCATGCCGTGGACTAAACGCTGAGCAATCAGCGATTTACCGGCACCAACTATTCCTTGTAGGACATACAATGAACGATTGGGCAGCCTCAACCCCATAGTATCTGCCAGTGAATCGGTCTCTACATCAAAGGCAAAACCATCCTCAACCGGTTTGTGCGGGAAGTTTAGTGGGTCATCAGAGTTCATTGAGGCGCACCTCCGTTGATGCTGTTGCTTCTCCTTGATAGCCAGAAACAAAGACAGACTGTGCTAGAATTGTTAACTTGACATCTGTGTTATCTGCATAACCAAAGGCTCCGCTCAAAACCACCTCAAGCAAGTTAGTTTGATTCCACGCGCCCCCACCAGGTAAAACCGTTGTTGAAACATCTGAATCTTGAACTGCTTGTCCGTCTAATTGGACAAAAATGGTGTCTTCGTCTAAGATGTATTGGCCGGTGTTTTGTAGATAGAACGTTATGGTCTCCGTTGGGTTAGCGGGATCGTTATCATATGCTACATTAGATAAATCTCCAGCATATCCAAACGAGGTCTTAGAGTCCGCCTCCTGCTCTCGGCGTTCTTGTTCCATAGCCGAAGTTATGTCGCCGTATTGACTGATTAATACCGCAGATACTGCTCCTGAAATTAACAATGCAGTGGCCAAGAAAATAAATGTTGATGCCCCGCCGTCTGCCATATTAATACCTCACGCTATTGCTTTCGTTGTGCTAAATCCATTTGTTGAAATTGCCAGTGTCTGATAGACGTTACTGGGAATATTGCGCCATTGAACACCAATTGTGTCACTAGGATAGATGTTGTCCGAGTCTGCTGTGGGATCTAGGTCTGCAAGATTCGCCGCATTACTGCCATCGAGGAACAGCCAAACCTCATCAACTGGAACAATAACTGAACCTGTGTTGGTTATGTTAGCATAGACTACTGTGACTCTACCGGTAACTGATATGCTACCATTTGCGCCGGTTGGTTGTGGGCCGTCGATTACAATATCTGGGTCGGACGAGTAATCCCCGCGGCTGGTGATTTCCGCAGAGATTATTGCTCCGTTTGCATCGACGGTAAATGTTCCAGAAAAACCAGAGCCTGTTGCGTTTGCAGCGCTTAAAGTTCCATCAACGTAGCCGGTTCCGCCATCATCAATTTGTAGGTTCAGTACTGCTCCTAATGCTAAGTCGGCATTATCAATAGTGAAGGCCGGTATCGGTTCATTGGCCGATTCGATGGTTTCTAGTGAAGATTCTAATCGAAGATCGATTGCATTTACTGCTAACGCTAATACAACCAACATCGACGTGCCTACAATTAGACCACCAACACCGACCGACGCACCCATTTCATTCTTCTCCTCTGAGTTGTTTTACCTGTCTCCAAGATGTCACTAATGCTGAAAACGTCAGCAATTCACGGTGTGGTAGATGGTCTTCTAGAGCCGCTTCTGCTTCACCCGGTGTTGCTAGTTGCACGATTGCCAAAACAGCATTACCTTCATCCTGATTTAGCATGCCGGAATTTATTGCTTTCTGAACAAAATTTACCGCCGCCATACCTGACATATTGTCTAGTAACAATGCTGCAACTGTCGGCGCCCCAACTTTGTTAGCTTGGGTAGTCGGACCGGATGACGGAGCCACTAAGAATGGATTAGCCGCCAAAGCCTGTGCTTCATACAACTCAACCAACGGGGCTTCATCATGAGCCATCAAACGATCAACACCGGCAGCAGGGATTACTTCTCCACTTGCGGTGATAATCGTATCTCCAGCATTCATTTCCGCATCCATAGCGCCATGTTGATCGACGATTGGATTACCTTCTTCGTCGACCTTGTGCTCAACAGTATGAATCTGCATACTCTCTTCGATTCGCTTTTCCACCAGCCCAAGAACGTCCTCAACCATATCTAGACGGCTGCTAATCAACCGTTCTAGACCTGATGTATCGACTTGGGCATTGACCTGCGTTGGCTGTGCTGGTGCCATAGTTTGTGACACTGTGGGCACACTTCCAATGCTGTTCAACTTCGCCCTGGTCGGGCCTGGGGATATCGTCCATGCATCCTCTTCGCTGAGCTCGCCTTCCTCCGGAAGGGGAACCTGCTCGATTGCCACATTTGACAAAATTTTCAGTCGCTCTTCGCTCAGTTCTGCATCTGCATCTCGAATGTTACCTGTGTTATTACTAAATGGCCAAGCCATCAGTATACCTCCTTGCCATCGAGAATGAAATTCTCAACAGCAAGCAACATCAGATAACTGCAGTGCCGGTGTCTGGACTTGAGACACTAAGTGTCTCAAAAGTTGTACCACCACTCTCAACGTGAATGAATAATTGCGCTTCTTGTCCAGCAGATTGTGCTACTTGTGTTGCATCACAAGTGTTGGCGGCAATCAAAATCTTGTATGGATTTTGGATAGCCATCGTTGCCTGTCCTGCACCAAACTGGGAAACTGATTGTAGTTGGACATTTGCTGCCGCAAAGCCGCCCGTAGTGCTGTCTTCATAACCGTTACCTGCATCGCAGAATAATTGCCAAGAGATTGAGGTGGCAGGGATGGTATCGCTACCAGCGGCTAGTCGTACATAGAGCACGTAGTCATCGTTGGCATCGACAAACCCTTGCATGATTGTAAGTTTACCAGATAATTCGTCAGAGGTATCATCACCCGCAGTCTGTGCGTTTTGTTGTAATTTTTCTGCAGTTTGGATGATGACTGCGGATGCTACAGCAGCAACAAGTATCAAAGAGATAAACACAATCATAGCACCGATACCGATAGCTCCCCATGTGTCTTGTTCTTGATTATCTCTGGCTGTCTTCACACTACCACCGTCCCGGAGGTTGTTGATGCACCGTATGATAATACTTCATAGGTAAATCCAGAGTTTCCTGCTGCTATAGTTAATACGTGGTTTTGATTAGCATTTGGTGGGCAGTTGTTGCCATTTACTCCCAAGGTCACTTGATAAACTTGCCCTGCTAATGCAGGTCCATTACCAGCGTTTGCTGACACTCCAACTGACCCTCCCAAATTTCCAGCATCAGGATCATTGGCCGTGCAGGTTATTGACCAGGCGATATCAGCAAACTGAATCGATTCCGAGCCCGGAGCCAATTCGTAAGTCATTCTAAGGTCGCCAGCATTGTCAATAACAATACTCAGAGGCATAATTTTCGATGCCATCTGGTCTTGTGTTTGGTCACCTGTGGTCTGTGCATTCTGCTGCAACTTCTCAGCGGTCTGTATAATGACCGCTGATGCTACCGCCGCCACAAGGATAAGCGCGATGAATACAATCATCGCACCGATACCCATTGCAGCAAGGTTATCGCTGTTTTCATTCTTCATTTCTTTTCTTTTCATATTTTTCACCATTTTGTTTTTTCTCGTCCTCCCGCTTTACGGGTGGAATAGGATACGGGCCTAGGAACTACCTCCTGTGCCCATGTCGATGCTCAGTGGCATTCTAATGACTGCCACCTCATCGGGGGTAAGACGTTCCACAAAGGGAACTTTGGCCGTAGTATAACCCGGAGGGAGCCACGGCGTGAGTAGAATATCGCTAAGAGGTTCCATAGAACGGTTCTGGGCTCTAATGGTGACCATAATTTCTCCGGATCGCATTTCATAGCCAGTTGAGACTGCTAATTTTCTTGACAATGGTATCTCATCTGCACCATAGCGGCCTTCAGATTTGATGTCGAATCTTAATGGCAAATTGCCGCCAGGAGCAATTATTGGTAAATCGACAGACGAGGGAATTGAACTCCAGCCTTCAGGAACTGGAGGCGACAAACGCATTGCTGGCATCGCAATTGGACCATCATTAATCAGCCGCACCAACAACACACCGGTGTCTCCGCCAGCCGGCCATCTTGTATCGACACCGAGCCAAAAATGGCGGAAGAAGAACGGATTTAGCGTTGAAGTGTTGCCGCCGATAAGGTCATCGACGAGAAACTCAATTTCTGTTGCTGCTTGTCCAACATCGCCAATTTCTGCCGAGGATGTCGCTTTTCGTAGTCCGAGCAGAATGTTTTCCGCCTCGATTCGATCAATTTTCTTTTCTTTCAATAAACGGTGCAGCATCGCAATACTACGGCGCAGATATAGGACATCTTCCTCTAAGGTTATGAGCGCTTTTTCTGCCTTCTTAACACTACTCTTAGCCCGCTTGAGTTTATGCAGTGATAGGTATTTTTTGGCATCCACTATGTCAAGTTCGGTTGCGGCTAAAGAATTGGTGTCTTGTTGTATGACGCCCTGAACCAAACTGTCTAGTTCTCTTGAGGCAGACATAATTCTACTCTCAACCTCTGAAATTGTTGACTCTGAAACATTGGCAGACTCTGCAACGTCATGTGATTGGTTGGCTATTTCTGGTTCACTCGGCTGTGTCAGTGGCGCAGAATCAAGGGGTTCTTGCACGAATTCTGCCATATGCTCATGACCACGAGCTTGGGATTCTTCTCCTGAGTCATCATAATCATTGACTGGTTGCGCATCAGGTTCATTCTCCATTTCTATGTCTTCGAGTTGAATTTCCTCTACGACTTCTTCCTCGAGAATGTCATCGAGGTCGAATTCAACTTCGTCATCAGTATTTTCTTCAGACATCATCGCCCACCTCCTCATCATTCACTAAGTCGCCTCTGGCTTGTAAATCGTCAAATATCGCATCGAGATTAATGCCATCGTTGGCTAATTCATGTAATAATCGTGCAGGGTCCGATAAATCTCTTTCGATGCGAGTGGCCTTTACTTCGACGTCTGTTAACCGCCCATACAGGGAGCCATACAGGGAATCTGCCCGTTTGATTAAAATTGACACCCCTACCGCGAGTATTCCAACATAAGCGGCAATTGTCAGTAAATTCTCTTGGCTAGTGTCGATCTGTGGCGGTATTCCAAGGACAACACCTAATAATCCAAATACAGGTAAGGCCAGTATTATACGTAGTTGCCTTCGACTGTCTGCCAAGGCTTGGAAATGGTCCGCATACAGTGTAGATACCCCTTTTCGAGCCCTCTGGTAATCCTCGTGGATTAATCTAAATTCATCAGTTGACATCCACGTCATGCGCCAAATATACAGGGCGGCAATAAGCAATACTGCAGGACCCCAATAGATTATGTTGAACAGATGGAAGGCAAAGCCGAAGGCAAGAACCCCTGCATAGGTAGCAAACAAGCGGAACTTTTCGTTTTGCCCATTCAACCGGGCAAGGACTAGAGCCAGAAGCCCAAAGATGATGAATGCCACAAAGGATGAGGATTGTCCGGGGGACCATGAGTAAACCTCATCCTTGTAGACATATCTATCATTAGATTTCACATTCTTTACACCAGATATCGGGTCGATGTCCACGATTTCCGCTACACAGGTGCCATCGATTGATTGACGCCACCAGTCAATAGTGTCGGAGGTGACATCCCAACTGACTTCCCTGACGCTGTTGTTCTCAAGGCGTCCAATTTCGTGATTTTCGGTATTTATTGTGGACCCTGAGCACTTCAAAGATACTGTGAAAGCCAATGCCTCAGCAGTTCCCTCGTTGCGTATTCTTGCTGTTATAATGGCATCTGTACCTTCTTCTAAATTACCTTCGCTAATCCACAACCGAGTAATGCTTGGGTCTGCATAAGTATCGAGTTTGAAGGTGAAGGTTGATTGATTAAAGGTTTGATAATTATCCTTTTCAAAGAGTCTGAAAGTTAAATCCCAACCGTCACCTGCGAGGGCTCTTGCGGGGGGAGTAACTTGGATAGTGATTGGGTTGCCAGTATCCCATGCTTCTCGTTGTGGGAGCGTTATTCTGTGTTCTGGTCCAGCTGAGCCGGCCCCACAATCAGCAGGAGGTATGGACAGAGCAATTTGGTTTTCGTTCCCCTGATATGAAAAATTCCATACATAGTCAGTCGGAGACTCTGAAACTTCATTGGAGTCATATATGCGCTGGGCAGCACACAACTCTAATTCATAAATTGCTGTGTCACTATTGCCAACGGGAATGTGTGAATAGGTGATGTCGAACGGATAGGGCCCTTCCCTGTCGTCCGGTTGTAAGTTAAAATCACTGCTAGCAAAGAACCTAGACATCACTAAAGTAGAATTTAGATAACCCTCCCCACTGACATCGGTTTGTTGTGGTAATAGATGGATGGATAGTTGAGCTTGATCGCTCAAAACAGGTGTTGCATCGGTACTACTAACCATGAAACTGAATGATATGTTAGTGTTGAACGGTAAAAATAGACTCTGTGGGGGAAGTTGTGTGAATTCCCACTTTAGGCTGTCTACCTCTGTTCCTGGATTGAATATGTTGGCGGTCAAATCCACCGTCACATCACGATTGCCGGTATTTGCTACAGTTGCCATAAATGTTCGATTCCATTGGGCATGATATTCCATCGTATCCTGCCATTCAACAACATCGAGAATAAACATTGGTGAAATCGACATCTGAACAGTCCGTAATCCCTCAACAACGCCGGTTTCATCGACTAAACTGATAGTCAAACTATACACTTTGCCATCATCTAAGTATATGCCGTCACCCAATTCTGGAACTGTAACTGTGACACTGGCTTGGGTTGTTTCTCCAATATCCAATGCCATCTGTTGAGAAGTTGGGACAACTAACCATTCGGCCTCTACTACTGCTAGTTGAACATCGACCACCTCAGCAAGATTGCCTTCATTGGTTACAGTGTAGTCGATCACTCTTTCTTCTCCTGGTAGAACTGCTATTTGTTCGGGAGCCTCAATTATGAGATTGCGCTGTTCGCTAACGTTAGCGATTATTTCGGCGGTGAAAACTTGATTATCGTCGGTCTCAACGCGCAAGGTAGCACTGTAGCCAGCGTCTGAAATTGCGTCATCACTTGCTATGAGCCGAATTTTAATTGATTCAGTAAATCCTGCGCCAACGAGAATCTCGTTAGGAGTTTCGAGAGCGAAGGTGACCTCTCCCGCTAAAGAGTCATCTAACGAAAGTGAATAGGTTGTTGGAATGTTTCCTGTGTTGCTGAGAAACACTCTTGCAAGCGGGCGTTCATCAACTAAAGTATTAATGTCAACCACTTGAGTGGCTGGCGAAATACTTGCATTGACAAACGGACCAATTTCGACGGTCACTGGGATTACGTCAATTAATATCCCCGTCAAAGCATCTTCTACCTTGATGTTGATGTCTCTGGTAGTATATGCGGCAGTTCGGTCATCAATGGTGACAATTAAATCAAATTCTCGTAGATGAGAATTTCCTTCAAGTGGTTGATCAGCAAAGTCTGACTCCAAGTCCAATATCGTATCAGAATTGCCGCCATTGGTGCTAATAGACGCGACCCAGCCGTCGGGTAAGTCATCCAATACAGACAAACGGTATGATGAGAGGTCGTTACCAGTATTGTTTAGCATAAGGGGGAGTGTATTCACTTCAGTCAATGACAAGTCCGTGAACGGACCCTTATCGACAATATCAGCGCCCTGAACAGACGGGATATTTATTGTGATGTTACGGGAGACTGGTGGAATCTCGAAATGACTAGGTATGCCCGACCGATTAACTGACGCAACCACTGGGATAACGATAGTTCCTGCAAGAGGATATTCATTGTTATCCGGACCTTCGATAGTGAGCAGACCAGCAACTGTGGCGCCCAACGCGATTGGTTCCAAAGTTTCATTTGTGACGCTGGTATTCCATCGGTTAGTTTCTGCGAAGCCACCGCTATTGGCGGGCGTGAATACCTTTGTGCCATTGGAAACTGAGGCGTTAATGGTGGGTATCAGCAAAGTATTCA
>DALZ01000152.1:8973-9741 GCA_002496955.1 Euryarchaeota archaeon UBA128
TGGCGAACTTCAAAGTTTAGTTCCTTGTTTATTTCTACTGGAATGCCATTTTTAGAAGCAATAACATCTGCCACCTCTAAATCAATTACTTCTTCAATCAATCCAGGATCGACTACTATTACCGGGGCGACAAATAACGTTGTCGTCGCCATAACCGGAGTGCCCCCGTTTGTCGGAGTTGCCTGAATCCAAATGTCCATGGTGTCCCCCTCTCGATTGAAGTCCGCTGCGTCCAGCGGCATCTGCAATCGAGGCACCATTATGTCTACAGAAAACGAGGCTTTTTCGTCTTGGTCCAGAGTACCAGTAGATGTTACTCCTAGATTAGCTGACCATCGACTGGAAGGATTGGAAAAACCTGCCTGCAAATCAAATGAACTCCTTTGGTTGCCGGTATTTGTTATGTTCACAACAATGCTGGTTTCATTTCCGGGCACTACCACCTGAGGGGTTGCAGGCGTCTCCAAATCGGCAGAACTAATCGTGCCCGCAGATACACGCACTTTGGCTGTAAGTTTGTATGGCGAGGCGCCAATGGATGTGAGTTCTAGAGTGATAATATCGGCATCTGTTCTCGCTGCGTTGCTCGGGACTGCAACACTAACTGTAACAACCTCGGATTGGTCTTCGAGGATTACCCCGGTTTCATCTCCGTTTATTGAGTTATCAACCCAATTTGCGATCGATGATACTTGTATCGTGTATTTATCCGTCGCTGTGCCAGTGTTTGTTACCAGGAAATTTAGGTCTGTAGATATCCCTGGCTGA
>DALZ01000127.1:0-1562 GCA_002496955.1 Euryarchaeota archaeon UBA128
CGAAGACGCCCCTCTAATTTTAGGTCCCTAGAATCAGGGTCCTTGGCGATTTTAATGGCTTTGTCAATTGCTTCTTCCAATTTGTTATCCCCCAGCATCCTGCGCCTTACTAAACCTATTGTGGCAACTTCAGCAGGCGATAATTTGGGTTGGACCCGTTCGAATAACTCAGCAGCGTCCAGAAATAAAGCTGCTTCAGCGATCATTAACCAAGATTCAATTTCCATCGCGTCTTTCCACTCCGCTAAGGTTTCGTCATCGACTGGTCCTTCACTACGCCACTGAGAAATAAATTTGCCAGGAGTGTTTGGTATATCGATGGTCGACAAATCACTCACTACTCCGTGTTATTCTGGCCACGTGGGAGATAAATGAAGTCTCTGCTGTAATTTTGTCAGTCTGTCCGGTCCATCCTGCAGCTCCATCATGACCTCCCCCCTCGCCGCCAATTTGTTGCGCAACTTTACTCATAATCTCAGAGAGTCTGATTCCCTGCGCAACGGCCTGTTTACTTGCCCTAGCAGTCATGCGTGTCTCTCCTCCTCTAGTTCTACAAACTAGCGAAATATCGTGTCCAGTGCCCAAAAGTAGCCCTGCCAACCTTCCTTCAAGCGTGCCACAATATGTGTGTATAATCGACCAATTTCCCGAGATAGTTGCCTTCGAGCGTTGCAAACCTCTGACAAGGCTACCACGTTCACTATCATTCACTTCATTGGTTTCCAGCCACTCAACAAATTCTGCGTAGTTGATATTAGTGTTTTCAAGTAGGATACTAGCGGTTTTGAATGAATCACTGTTATTATGTTTAAACCGACCACTATCGGTTAATAATCCAGCCAATAGAAGTTTTCGCACCGGTTCGGTTAAAGTTTCAGGTGCGTTCATATTGAGGTATCTCGCAATAATCTCTGCGGTCGCTGAGACTGGCAAATTTACATATAAGTCATCTTTCATTAACTCCCAACTATTTGATGTGTGGTGATCAATTATACACTTCGGTATATTTTCTGGGAGCGTCACTCCCACTTGTCCGGGAGATGCAGCATCAACTACGACAATGCCACCTAACTGTCTTGGTAAGTCAGACTTATGTGAAACCATTTTTAAGGGCGCATTCAATTCCTCACAAACGCGTCTTGAGATTCTACCTAAATGAGTTCCACACGCCATCATGTTGGGATGCGATGCTGCTAGTGAAATCGCAGAACCAATGGTGTCCATATCACCGTTCTTACCAGAGATAACAGGCACTGCCCCATTTTTGCAGGCATTTGATATCCAACTATGCAAGGGCGTCAGAACGTCTTGGTTTGGTATATTGTCGTTTTTCAATTGGATCCCTCTAGAACTTTTTTGAGTTCCTCATAAGAGTTCAAGAGTTCAGTTTCCCGAGATTGCAAACGTTCTAGATGTTCGGAAAGTGTTTTGACATCGCTTTCAAGAACTTTAATCAAGGCTTTTCTATCAGCAACCTCAATTAACACACCACCTAGTTGCTGGTGCAAAGCAAGGTCCTCCGGTTGGTTAGATACTGCGTCTGTGGTTGCCTTCAATTCTAG
>DALZ01000127.1:1959-18564 GCA_002496955.1 Euryarchaeota archaeon UBA128
TGTTCCATATCACTCATAAATCTTCACCACTTCTACTCATCACCATTGGAAAAAACATTGTTGCTTACTAAACCGTCAACCATTGAATTCAATGAGTGTACGGCAATCAGCCCGCGAACCCTGGTATTCCACATTGCCCTTAAGTCCTTAGCCTTTTTTTCAACTATTTCGATAGTAAAAGAATCACTGCCAAGGTTAATATCGCAATCTGTAACTAAAGCTGCTGCAAGTGAATTGGTATTTTCGGTATTGTTAGCCTTAACTTCGAGCAGTAGTTTCCATCCAGCGGACATTTTGGTCCCTCTGAATATCACTCTTCTTCTGACTCAGCTAGGCTTCTTTCGTAATCCATAGCAGCTTGCTGTGCGATGTATGCCATATCAGCAGTTGTAGCTCCTTCAACAGAGCGCCGCATGATTCTACTGTTGGCATCGGAAGCTCTGGTAAATGGTTCCCAAGCGCCGCCTGCGAAAGTATAGTCACACTTGTTGCAGTGCCAAATACCGACAGATTTTCTGGTAACTTTCTGATATTGGCAGACCGGGCAAGTGTATTTTCTACTTTTCTTAGCCATCGCGGATGCGGAGTTCCTTCTTACCGATACACCGTATCTTGCACCAAATCTGGCTGTTGCTCCTGCTTTCTGGGTTCTTTTTGCCAATCAGTTCGCCTCCTCTTTAGCAACGATTTTTCTTAGTTCAGCACACTTTTCTTGGGCGACCTCGAATATCTCTGCGAATTCTTGCGGCGTGAATACCCCTCTTAACCCCTTTTGTAGTGAGTGAAGATGTCCTTCGTCTCCAATGGTAATGTGAATTCGCTCGTCACCGCCTAATTCTTCTTCCTCACAAGGGTCGTAAACATACCTCCCACCGACTCTAGTGAACGATGCCATGATCGGTGTTCCGTTAACAGGTAGGGTATAATCTTCGCCAACATCAAATCGTTCTGCTGGCACAACAGCGGTTCTAAGCGCTGCGATAGCCGCCAGTCCGCAAGCATCGAATATATTGCCTCCGTCGGACAGCACATGAATATCAATCATTACGCCCCAAACTTTCTCGCCAGGAATAATGCACAGACTGTCCATGTCTATACAACCAGATTCACGAATTCCTCGGTCGACCACTCGGCCAAGTTCAATAGATTCTGGGGATGGCGGTCCAGGCTCGTATTTACGATGGGCGACCGGGCGTAGTTCAGCTCCACACATCAATGAGCCTTCAGACGGACGGTCTGGCCAAGGGGTTCTAATTTCAAACTTAACGCCAGCATAAACTACGGTTTTCCCCATTGTAACCTTTGCCGATCCCTCTGCATTGTAAAGACAGTTAGTCTCTAAGTGGATGTCACGGCCCTCAAATCTGGCTCGCCCGTCAATTCTAGCATCTTGCTCAGCTAGCCTACCCAACTCTTGGCGCAATAGGTTTGGCACCAACTCAACCATTACTTGTCACCTCCCTGATATCGAGACTGCAGCGCTTCAACCATGATTTCATGGATTTCTTTTGCTGCTTTGAAATTATATTCCATGGCCAGGTCAAATTCTTCAGGTGATAAATCTCCGTCCATTTGAAGAAACGCTATTTCTCCAGTGTTTGGCAATATTCCTGCAGGTAAGTCTGCCTGTCCATAGTTATCCTCTGCTTTGTCTAAGTCTAAGACAACTGTATCCTCAATTTTACCTGATGCGACACCAACAATCATGTCTCGCATCGGTATTCCGGCATCAGCAAGGGCTACAGATGCTGCGGTTATTCCGGCACATCTTGTTCCAGCCTCAGCAGCAAGGATTTCTATTTCAACACGTATTTTTGAACGTGGATATCTCTCGACCAGGACTACTGATTCTAGAGCCTCAGCCGTAACTTTTGAGATTTCTCGGGAACGGCGATTAAAGCCCGGCCTTATTCGGTCACTTGTGGAAAACGGCGCCATGTTGTAGCGCACATCAATGACTGCCCTGTCTTGCCGCTGGATTTTTCTTGGATGTGCCTCCATTGGCCCGTAAACTGCAGCAACAGCCACGTTCAATCCGTGGGTGACCATGGCTGAGCCATCGGCAGCTGGTAGTATCCCAGCCTGTATTGTTACAGGTCTGGATTCATCCAATTTTCTTCCATCCAATCTTAGTCCATCTTCTCGTAATAATTGTATATCTCCGTATCCGCCCATTAAGCATCACCTTTGTTTACATAATTGCTTTCGTGTTGTGACATAAGCTTGTCGAAGTCAGTCTTATGTCCATGTTTTTTTGCTATGTTGAGTGCTTCTCTTGCCCAAGAAATTCCTTGCTCGCTGCCGTCAATCCAAACTCTACCGTTCTCACCGACTATGATTCTGCAATCGCTTACATCCTTCATGCGATCGAGGTTTGAATTGTTTAAGCCACGAATTCGATCAAGATGATTTACCGGTACTTCAACAACCGCACCTTGTGACAGTCGTCTCAATCCAACGCCCTTCATAGTCAAGACCACATTGTGGCATTCATCGACCTCTTGCACTCTTGCTAGTGCAGAGTCTCCAATGTCCATGTGCTGACGTGCATGACCGAATTCAACCTTCCATGGTGCGAGTGACATTGGCAATAGTCCTTGGAAAGAACCGTTGATGTTCATGAACCAAAGATTATTTCTGACCTCTGCTACTGTAGCAATAACCAAGTCGCCTGACCGCGGGAGATAAGGGCTATTGATTGGGTCAACAGATATGGTCCCATTAAACTCTCTAACCCATCCTAATTTGGTTGCAATAATTTCGTCATTGTGGATTATTGCGCCACTTCCAACACGCATCCCGGATAATGGCCCAATTGCCATTCCCGGGGTCACTAGGCGCTGCTCGGCGCCGCTTCGACCTTGGGACATTTCTTTCTCTCCGCTCCGGCGACTGGCCGACCCATGATAAACTCAACCCTTGGAATGGTGCGAATAGAATTACATTTCTTTGACTTCTGTTTGTGATGAAACTTTCATAATTTGACCTATTAGTTCCCCTTTCATTCCAGCAGGTATATCGACAACACAAGCCCAAGAACCGTCTTCTAACCAACCTTCTTTTACCTGAAATGGCCGGAGTATGCGCATTGCACCACCATAACCAGAACCAGGGACCTTGAACGCTAGTCTAATTTGTTCAAATGATAAAGGTATCAGAGGTTTAAGGATGGCAATAGCATCTTTTATTTGATGGTCTAGGTTCTTGAACGGGTCAACTGAGTAACGAGATTCCTCCAGAGCCAACTCAATTCGAGTTTTCGGGTGTGGACTCTTGGTTTTTGGGTCAACAGCCTGACTGTGGATGTGATGAACAATTTTCTGACGCATGCGTTCAACCATCGCTTTGCGCTGATTTGTTGTTAATTGTATGCTACCTTTCTCAAAAATTGTCTTGGCAATCTCTATTATGTTTTGAGTTCCGAAGGTTCTCTCAATCGCCTCTTCGGTTGGCCGCTCACCACCCCTCGCGTCGTGGAATACTTCATCCATGGCAAAAAAGTCATCAACAGTTACACTGCTTGGATCACTCTTGAACATGTCAACTAATTCTGGGTCAACAAGTATCTCATAGCGCTTTCCGCCCTTTTCCATTCGTGCTAACACCGCATTATCTAGACTTACCATGGTATGGCCTCAGTTGACCATACGGTGGGCAATTATTGACTTTGACGGTCACTCTTCAAGCGGTTTAAGTCTGTCAATTTGTTTGTTGACATCTTCTCTGTCTAAAAATCTGTATCCGTTTGAATCGATTACCGCAACTTCCACCGCATCTCGATTTAGTTCTGCATCATTTGCGTTCCTGAGTGCTTCTAGTCCAAGTTTCATAGCTGCATTCAAGGTTAACTTGTCTTTCCAGTTCTTCTCGAAGTATTCAATCACGGTATTTCTGCCACTACCTATTGCTCCAGCATGGTAGGATTGGTATGCGCCACTCGGGTCTGTCTCATACAGATGGATACCGTTGTCATCGACTCCACCAATCAATAAGGCTGTTCCAAATGGGCGTGAGCCACCATATTGGGTGAAGGATTGCTTAAAATCACATATTTTCTTGACAAGGACATCAACAGGAACGGTTGCCCCGTAGGTAATTCGGTTGATTTGGGCTTCTACTCTTGAGCGGGCCACTAACTGACGTGCATCAGCCATTAGCCCAGAGGTCGCAACACCAACGTGATTGTCAATCTTGAACATTTTCTCTATTGAATCAGGAATTATTAGTCGACTTATAATACGCTTATCACAAACCAATACCACGCCATCTTTGAATTTGAGCCCAGCAGTAGTTGTTCCGCGCTTTACAGATTCTCTGGCATATTCTACCTGAAATAGCCTGCCATCTGGGCTGAAGGTTGTTATTCCGTGGTCATATCCTCTTCCGCTTGGTTGCATTATCTCACCATTCCTTTCCTTTAGTCGACACTTTATGAGTGTAGGGGTCCTAACTCATATCATATCTTCGGTAATGTATCCACAATTAGGGACCATTATAATCCCTACGAACAGATAATCAATTTATTGAGCCATTAGTTTCTGGGATTGTTTATGCGAGTTGCGATACTATCGTCTGGTGGAAAAGATTCTGCGGCGGCATGGTGGTGGGCTACTTGTCAGGGTTGGGATGTCAACTATCTAGTCACAGTCGTGATTAATGGTGAGGACTCGATGATGTTTCAAATACCCGGGGTTGGTGTAGTAGAATATCAGGCAAAGTTAGCGGGTATAGAGTGGCTTCCCGTTGAGACTCAAGGTGAGCAGAATAAGGAAATGCAAGACCTGGAACACGCACTTTCTAATTTAGCCATCGACGCGTTAGTCTGCGGTGCATTACGCTCTGATTATCAGAAAAGCCGAATCGAAAGAATGTGCCATAATTTAGGTATCATTAGTTATACACCGTTGTGGCATCAAGCTGGATTAGGGCACATAACTGGCCTGGTAGAGAATGGGTTTGGCGTCGTCATAACTAGCGTTGCATGCGAGGGATTAGATGCCAGTTGGATTGGTAAAACCTTAGACAATGATTCGATTAAATCATTAATTGAGTTATCAAAAATTCACCGATTTAATGTCGATGGTGAAGGCGGAGAGTATGAAACTCTTGTGACATATGGGCCTCATTTTGTCGGTAAGATTACTATCGATGGAGAGGTAAAATGGTTCGGGCAAAGAGGTGAACTGGAGATAAAATCCTTTGCTACATCACTTGATTGCCGCGCGGGCTAACGCCACCGCCTCGTCGACTATTTCTCCCGCAACACCAATGTGGTTCATCGGGTCGAACATCGCATCTAGTTCATCCGCTGAAAAGGCCGCAGCAATTTCTGGAGTTCTACTGCAGACATCAATTAATTCGATTTTTTTGTCGACTGCTTCAAATGATGCAGCTCGCAAAATCTCGTGTGCTTCATCTCTTGGTATGCCATAATCAACAAGTTCCATCATGACTTTTTCTGCCATTACCAGTCCACGTTGTGATTTAATGTTCTCCAAACACCGTTCAGCGTCAACCCACATGTTTGTCAATACTTGCCGAGTTTTCACAATAACATCCTCACACAATGCTGAACCGTGCGATAGAGTGAATCTTTCGCTACTTGAGTTTGCCAAGTCGCGTTCATGCCACAATAGTGCGTTTTCGTACGTTGGTATTATCATTGAGCGAACTATTCGTGCTAAACCAGAGGCATTTTCTGATTTTATTGGATTCTTTTTGTGCGCCATTGTCGATGAGCCAACCTGCTTTTTTACATCGAAACCCTCGCCGGCTTCTTGTAGCTCAGAGCGTTGTAAGTTGCGTATTTCTTGTAGAATCTTTTCACATGAGGCTGCTATGTTAGCCAACCATGAAACATATTCTATGTAACGATCTCGACCAACAACTTGAGTAGTTGCTAGGGGGACGCCTAATCCTAGGTGGGTCATGATTAATCGTTGCAACTCTCGTGCATTTTCACCTTGTGCGGCCCCAGTCCCAACAGCACCGAGGAATTTTCCAACGGCTATTCTTGGCGCAGCCTCATCCAACCGTATCAACTGACGACGCAACTCATCAAGCCAGACTGCCGCTTTAAGTCCGAATGTTATCGGCACCGCAGCTTGACCGTGAGTCCTCCCCAGCATCACGGTGTCACGTTCTCTCTCTGCAACATCAGCACAGACCGCAATTAGTTGACACAACTGATCTCTAAGTAGAGTTATACTATCCCTCAATTGTAAGGCGACCGCAGTATCTACAATATCGTTAGATGTGGCGCCCAAGTGAATACACCATCCAGCATCACCGGCAGCCTCAGCCATTGCTTTGGTAAGCGCCATAATATCATGTCTAGTTTCAGCTTCAATTTCTGCTACACGCTCTTTTGTGACCGACAAAGGATTTGCGATTGCCGCAACAGCATCGTAATCCTCTTTGGTAACCTTACCAAGTTGCATGTGTGCCCAAATTAGCGCACGCTCGACTTCTAACTGTCTTTCATGCCTTCCTACTTCTGACCAGATGTGTTTGAAATCTTTGTCACCATAGCGGTAATCAAGGGGGCAAAAGGACATGATTGCCCCTCATCGACAACCTCCTATAACATTTCGATTGACAAATTAGCCGGTTTGGAGTAGGTGTCAATAGGGTAAAAAGGCATATTTTGACACGTTTTCCTACCAAAATATCAAAATCTTTGGTGAAAAATTCCTTACATGTCAGACAAATCTGTGAATGTTGAAAGCAGAACATCTTCACAGGATAAACGCTGGACTATTATGGCAGCATTACTCGGGACAAACACTGCAATAATGCTTTTTCAAGGCATAGAACAAGAGTCTGACCCCAAACAAATACGAGAAATAGCCCTCTCTATAATCGCAGCAACGTTACCATTTCAAGGGATATATTTCTTAATCTATACCTACATGTTAGAAAATAACGGTAAACTAAGCGAAGAAATAACCAATCGATTAGATCGTGCCTCTGCAGTTTGCCAAGTCATTGCATACCTATCTCTAGTTGGTGTTGGAATGATGTGGTATAACATATCAATTTTTGTCGGCATATTTTTCTTAGTTTCCACCGTCTTAGCTGTGCTGTTCATTAGAATCGCGATGGCCCCTGTCGTATCTTCAAGCAAAAAAGGTGCTTAGAACTTTTAGAGCAATACCTGTAACAGTGGCAACAATCAACAGCAGTATCATCATAGAAACTGGCCCATATTGATTTTTATCGTTGAACGCAGTTCCCAACAACCCGTCTCGTGATATTGCGTGACCTATACTATTCGCTTCGGAATACTCACCAAGCGGCTTGCGCGGTATCCTTTCGCCTTTTTTTACTACAAATGTAACAACGTCTTTGTCACTCTTGTCACTGCCAGTCATATTACACGCTAGTATGCTCTGGTCAAATAATCTTGCTATACTTAACCAAAATAGTCATTCACTATCGACCCCTACATCACATCATGAGATGGATAACTGATTCACTTCCAAATCGTATGCACATGGCGGTTGAGGGAAGTTCCGGTGGCACTTCCCTTGGGCTACACATGGCTGCAGATGCTATCAGCACAGGCGGGAGAGTTCTATGGGTAGGTTTAGAGATGCCCAACCCTTCAAGATTCCCGCAGTTATTTTCCCATCTCTCGCCAGTTGCTGCGTCTAAATTTCACGCACTATTGATTGGTGGAGCGCTTGAAAAAGCCGTTGAAACAGTAACATCAGCAACATCAACACTTCCATCCGTCAAGTTAGTTGTTTTCGATGACTGGTGTGAATCAAGCGGCCATATTCCAAAATCAGAACTTGAATTAATTCGACATCTATCAAACGTTATTGATAAATCCATACGTTTGTTGTTGATAAGCAAGGGCACAGTTGATGCCAGTGGCAAACGGAAAGGAAGAATTTTTGCTAGGGCAGAATCTTTCTTTTCTGAGGCTGGTTTTGATATACTTACCCTGGCAAAAGATGATACTGGATATTACCGTCATTTACTCATTGGAGAATCTTTGACCAATTTGAAAATAGAGGATAGTGGGTTTGTCACTATCGCCTAATTATCATTATCACCAAGCAATTCAGCCATTTCTTCCAGTGCATCATCATCAGGTTCCTCGAACTGTTTGGGATTTTTAGCGGCTCCAGAAATAACATCAGAGCCTGCGATATTTGGCCCAAAATCATCGATTGCAATTTTCCGGTTATCTCTTGCCTGCCTTAGAATGTAGTACAACATTACCAAAAAGGAAACGACAAATAAGGCATAGGCAATAACCCTAGTCGTTGGTTCAGCCATGGTTTAGCCACTAGAATTTCGCATTTGTAAATTATCCATAATTTAGACTTAACACCGTTTTTAGCCCGTCAATGGTTTTGATAGATGCCTCAACGAGTCTTTCGGGGGTTGAACCCAGCCCATAAAGGGTGGAATTCGTTCGGTAAAATCCCAGTCTAGATTTGAGGTCTTCCGGCATTTAGGACATCTCAATTGTTGGCCTTTCCCCATAGACTTCATTGTCACGTCACAGACATTACACTTTGGCCGTTGTTTTTTTGGAACAGCTTCCACTAGTTTTATTCTCTCTAGGTGAATAGCACCATCTGGACTCAGCAAGCCGTTGTATGATATTTTATCGTCAGGTTTCAGCCATTGAGCGAGTAATTTTACATCGCCTGATTCACTGAACGCCATCAGTGTTTCACCAGTGTGACAGACTAGTTTCACCGTCCCACGTTTTTTCACTTCGACGTTTTTTACTGTGGCAGTTAAATTTGCTAATAAGTGATCATCTGTTGCTTGATTTGTCTGAAAAACAACATTTCCTACTACTGGTTCCGTATCATTTGAGTCAATCAGATATTTACATCCCTGAAGTGCTGATTGGTGAGTTTTTGCTCTTAATCCGAACAATACCGGACAGTTACCTCTTGGAGAAATTAAAACAGACTTTGAGCGTAAATCCCGGGACATGAAGATATTAGGGTCATTATCTAGTTCACGCAGTCTGTCAAAATCAACTCTCCTTGGTATGCAGTTGTCAATTGCTGTTTGCTGCCTCCAACTGATTGCTTCAAAAGTAAAAGTGTCAGCGGGCCAGGCAACGGCTGCCGTTGCCCCAATTTTTCCATGACCACCCCATGAAATTTTGGCATTAGGAATTTCATCAATGGTAACTTCTCTCTGGACGCAATTCCAGTATGTTGCCTCATCAGGCTGAGTCTCAAACCACACCATTCCGGGGTCTGCTGGGAACTGCGTTCGATTTGATATGCTAGAATCTGTAACCATTCCCTTGAGAGGTAATATTTTTTGTACCCACCACTGGTCTAAGTAATCAATCAATTTTTCATCTGATTGCCCAAGTATTTCTACTGCCACTGCTGCATTCCCTCGAGTTCGTCGTCTCGCAAATGGGTATAGTCTTACTAAGCGAAAGTTGTTGACTTGGTAGTCACTAGGAAGGTTTTGCAACAGTTCAAACAACGAATAAGTCGTACAGCCCCCACCTAAGTGGTCAGTGTCATCAAGTCCCAGCCACCCCATTAACTCACCTTACAGGTTGAAAATCATCCCCTTCATCATTAGTATTTATCACTCTGTGAATTACCTGGTTTATACCAATATGTTGGTTGACTTTAAACAATCTAACACCACGAGCCCAGCCTGCACCTAAGTCGCTTTTTCGGTCCCCAATTATCAAATCCAAAGGATTAGTTGCAGGGGGTTTTTCTCTCCACCAATTTACTTTAACTACTTGGTCAGGAATCTCAATATTTGTATTCAAACCTTTATCCAACTTCAATCCATCTCTAAGGCAACTTTCGCCAAGATAAAGCATGCCTGGCATGGGCTTTCTGCACTTACACCGATCAATCTGACGATGGGGGCATGTAACGATTAGGTCGATTGTTGCATCATTATCTATCTCAATTATCATACTTTGAAGACGCTCGTGAATTTGACTCAATCTGTTTGGTCCCCACAATTGTCGAGCAATTGCTGATTGATTAGTCACGATGCAGATGAGGAATCCTTGTCGCTTCAAATCTCCTATCGCCTCAGCGGCCCCGTCTAGCAGTTTCACCTCGTCTGGATTGTTAATATAATTCGGGCTTCCAATGTTGATAACACCGTCCCTATCTAGAAAAGCAATTGCTCCATTTGGTTTCACATTTGCCGGAAACTTTGTCGACATTACCTCAACAATTGCTCCGTGCATGGCACTCGCTGTTAACAACCGTTCATGTTTTTTTGCATCTTATGCAAGTTTTGAAGACTATCGATTGCCTCGGGCGATGTATGGAGAGTGCGTCGATTGTACCAATTCTAGGTGCGATTGGATTATTGAGTTTGGCTATCTCATGGCATTTTCGGCAGCGAGACACTACCTATGTCGCACAGGTTGGTTGGATACTTGTTGGAGTGTATTTCTTCACCGATGCTTGGGATTATCAGGCAAAGGGCGACATCATACTAACCGTGATGTGTTTATTGGCATTACCAATAACACTAGGGATCGCTAAGTGGGAATCTAATGTCCAAGATAAGAAGGCAAGGAGTGCGCTTTTCTGGGCACGGGGAGCAATGGCTTATGCCGGTGGCCCTTACTTGCTTATTGCTCACGTCCCATGGTTAAACGTTCTTGCCATTTGGTTTGTCGCATCCCAAGTAGCACTATTCTATCGATTATCGGGGACTGGAAATATTGAACTTGGTGAAACGTGGGTTCAAACCTCATCTGGTAGAGTTACATGGGATGAGTGGGATGGCAATAAATGGTTCAGCGCTGAAACAATCGGTGAGTTTCCGTTTCAAACCGAACTAGTGATGGCAGATGGAACTTTCATTGGAATAAACTTTGTTCTAGCGTGCACAGCTCTACAGTCGATGGTCATCTTCATTGGTGCCATCTCTGTTCTTGACCTTGATTGGCGACGACGGATAAGAGCAATTCTATTCACGATACCAGTAATACATGTGTTGAACGTATTTCGGAATGTTGGTTTGATATGGATGCATCAGACCTACACATCGTGGTCATTTTACGGTATGAGTGTCTTTGAATTTGGTCACAATTATGCTGCAAGATTTGTTTCACTTTTCGCCATGTTTTTCATGGCCCTAATTATGTTTGAAATACTCCCAGAATTACATCGTCACATCGTAAGATTGCTGAGACCAATCGGTATAATGCAACCAAGCAAGCGCTAGTCTCTATTGTTTAATCCACGGATTATTCGGATCGCTTCTCTGCCATTTGTATCCTGAGCCGTTTGGGTATTCTATGGTTTCAATACCGTTCTCATCAATCATACCCAACAGTTGTGTTGGTGGTGATTCGGGTTGTGATAGTAGTTGTTCGAATAAGTTATCATGATTAATTTCTTGAGCTGTCGAGGGGGTTTTGTCAATTCGCTTAGGGTCATAGTTTACATTACTTGATTCAGGAATGTTGTTATTTTCTACGTTATTTACTGGTTGGTGTAAGTCTAGCATCTGCTCAGAGATGTTGTATTGTTTTGTGTCATTCCATGCCAGATCTTGGTTAGTTTTTCTGCCACCTCGACTGATTAATACCAGCATTGCGAGTAGGCCAATGGCTAGGATTGCACCGGCTGAATAAATGAATTCATTGGCCACAGAAGGCGCTAAATCAGCGTTATCTCCAACCCCATCACCATCGCTGTCTTTGGTTTCGTCCGGGTCATCCGGAAATGCATCTTCACTATCAGGGACTCCATCACTATCTCTGTCAAAAGCATTGAACGTGGTCTCGCATAAAATCATTATTATGTCAACCTCTGATAATGAAATCTGTCTGTCTGAATCAATGTCGGCATCAAGGAAATCGTAATTGTTCTCATAAACTTCAGAAGAGAGTTTCTCGATACTTACTGGGTCGTTGTTGCTGGAGAGTTGGCTGAAAATTAGTTTTATTTCGTTGTCGCAGGAACAGGATAGTTGAAGAATTTCAGCAAATTCAATTTCGCCATCAGAATTAATGTCCGCGCTTGCAAAACTAAATTTTTCTTCATTTAAAGTCACCATTTCAAACTCTTCTTCACTCAACACGCCATCAGAATTCCTGTCGCTAGCCTTCATGACTTGTTCAGCCTCATCACGGCAGGTATCCCTAACGCTTAGTGAGTCTTGGTCGTCGATTTCATCTATTGGTTCAATAAATTGGGAATCAACCCAACTTGCCATTATAGTAACATCGCTAAAGTCCTCTATCGACTCTAACTTAATGTCAAATCTTCCATTTGCTGGAAATTCAACGTAAACCATCTGTTCAGTATTTTCCCCATTTGACTCAATACTAATGGATTCAGTGGTGTAACTGCTACCGGGCTTCTGCCGTCCATCAGCCTTAAAATCATCTTCAAAGAATTCAAAGAAGTCATCAAATTCCAGAACAACAGTTTCTCCAATAACCTCGATTTCCAGAACTCCATTTCCGCCGTAAGTTTGAACAATCAAGAAATCTCCAGGATTATCTAGTTCAACATAAAAATTCAGGCTATTGCCTGCAGGTGCTTCAATACCGGACAATTCCTCACCATTGAACAACTGGATTGGCGTTCCATCATATTCCCAGACATATCGGTCTTCAAACGAGGCGGTAATAGTCACATCCCCAAACACCATCTCTGTATCCAACAAGATATACCACATTCCAGGTGTTGGGTCATTGAAACCAATCCTGTCGCCTGCCCCGGGGCTATTACTACGATATGTATAATCCGAGGCAGTAGGCGATGTAGACAGCATGGCGTAGAGTGATGCTTCGCCAAAACCTCCGTTGAGGTCAATCTCTAGTCGCTCTATTTCATTAGGAACATCGATTTTGAAGTATTGACTTAGTCCAGTATATCCACTAAGTGGGCCGTAAGGTATTCCGGGGCTTAACTCAATGGCATCTTCCGGATCAATATTTTCTGGCTGAAATGACATCGACGCAACGATGGTAAAATCGCTCGCTTTACCGTATGTATAAGCAGCGATGTAGTATATTCCGGGTTCTAAGTCATACAAAGCTACTTGTTGGTCATTGCCAGGGCCAGTTGACCAATCAGATTTAGCGTTTGAATCAATGAATTCTCCAATCACTCCCATATCATCAAATTCCTCAAACCACGGTTCCTCCCAGCCAAAAAATGAGTTGAACGGGTCAGGGACTGTTTGTGATGCTATAGCAAGATCAACATTTCCGCTACCGCCATATGTCTCGACAGTTAAAAGTGACAAATTTTCCGTGACGTTGACGTAATAATACAAAACACGGTCTTCATCTGGTGCACCTCTGCCGGGGTTTATTTTTTGACTTGTTACAGGAATTTCGTTCACTAATTCAGTCATTTCGTCAAGTGATGGTGGAGGATCTGCGATGTCCATGAAAGTATAAATGGTCATATCTTCAATATCGGTTGTCGGTATTATCACCATCCAAAGTATCCCTTCACTTGGCCATTCATAATCAACCCACATGTAGTTATAATTTTCTAGAATTTCATCATCATGCTGCCAAGAATTCGGAATGTAATCATGCCCAAAATATACGTCAAAACTATACTCTTCCCAATCATCCCAATCCTCGAAATCAACATATGCATCAATATACAACTCTCGCGTATATTGCTCAATTTCGATGAAAAACAACAGTTGATCACCTGCTTGACCGCTAATTCCGGATACTTCATCATCGGAAAATAGTTCTACAGCTTGGGCAACAATTGTCCCGTCGGGCATAACCCAAGACGCTCCAATTATGTCTCCAACAAACTCCTGACTCTCATCTTCGGTTATCGGCCCTTCACCTTCAAGAAACAGCCATTCTAGTTCTATATCATCACTGCTGACAGTCATTGAATCGATTAGGCCCCGGTAAAAATTACAATCGCAACCTGCGCCCATCTTGCCAATAATCAATTCGTCACAATCATCGCCAGACTGGTAGCAATCATTAGAGCCAAAATCACCTTGCGGTATGTTGGCGTCGTTGGCAGGTATCTCTCCAGATACTGCTCCATCAATGTAAAAATATCCGCCTACACCTTCCTCGATTTGCACGCCAACTTCTACCCAAGTATTCTCAGGTATGAGTTCTGTTGATGTTGGATGGCGGGATATGGAATATTCGCTAGAATACGCCAGTGCTCCGTCATGTATATACAGGCCCCATCCATAATCTCCAAGCATGGTAAGGAACTGTATACCGCTACTATCAGGAGTATTAATCGTCATGCTAATAGATATATTGCCGATGAACTCTGGTATTTCATCCTCGATTATTATCTGATCATCAATACCGTCGAATCTCAAAGCGTAATCAACTGCCGTTCCAACTTCAACAACCCCGTAGACTGGGAAATATTGTGGGTCGTCGTCCAAGTCATTCCACATGCCGGGCATTATGTTTCCCATGTTTGTCCCTGCAATGTGGACATAATTTTCTGATTCTGATTCTGACGGTTGGCTATCACCCCAATTTCTGTAGTGGAATGGAGTTCCATCATGCCAGCGGTAATCGCCTTCGTTTTGGTAATCAGAAAGTCCAATCCACAGGTGCCGCGATTGGTTGTCATAATTGGCAAATGTGTCGTATATCCATTGATTTTCATCATTGTCATTAACTGTGGTTAGGTAGCCGTCCAGTGCCCGTGCTACTTGGGCAGAATCAGACCATGAACCTTCACTTAGCAGATGGTAGGTTTTGTTATTTGATGGGTTTACTGCTGTGTGTAATACTTCAATATCTGAGAGTGATTCAGCCTCAGCATTGATTACCACTGTTGGTGCTGCGAAAGAAATCAAAAAAATGGCAAGTAGAGAAATGGACTTGGCATAGGCATGCATGATATCATGATGTGCTTGAATTGACCCCATTAAAAACTACTGGTATCGTGAGTTTATCATCGCGAGACCTTCTTGCCACCGATTCTAAGTTCAGTTTCCAGGGGCATCTGGTGTTCCCAAGCAAATTCTTTGACTATTCTCCAACCTTTTTCTGAACCTTCGTAATCCTTAACTTCGATTATTTTGTTACGTGTGTTGGCTTTGAATGCCGCAACAGGTTCGGCATTTTTGAACACTAAGTATGCAGAGCCAAAGCCAAATTTCTCCTTCAAAACATCAGCAAAATATGGTGAAATAGGGTCGCTTGGGGGTAGAACAAAATCTCTTATTGGACGGATATTTTTGGCCTCATCTAGTAATTCCTTACGCCCCCAACACACTTCATGTAAATCTTCAATTAGGAATCCTTTGATTAATGTGCCATCTTCTTCAAATGAATTCAACACAGATTTAATTTCTTCTGGTTTAAATGGTGTTCCAGCCAATCTCATGAATTGTTTGAGTGTAATTATTGGATATTCTTTAACCATATTGCGCAGATATTCTTTCCGTAATTCAATCGGGTCGATGGTTGAGTTAGGGGTTACTGTTCTAAATCCACCTCTGAAGTCTTGAACTATGTGTCCGGTTCTTATAAGTGGTTGAATCAGTTTACGGAATTCTGATTGGGATAGTGCATGTCGCTCTTTGAAGATATTTGGGTCAGAATTAGTTGAAAAGAAATCAACAATGTCAAGCAGATCCTCATCAGCTGGTATACCTCTAATAACCAGTAGATTTTGGAAATGTTCGTAGGTTGCCCATACCTGATGCCCCCTCAAATTAACCCCCTGGTGCAATCTGTTTGCACTTGCCATACTTTTCAAATCTGCACGATACACCTCACACCTTCCCCTCAGCGCGAAGTCGTCTCTTACTTCTGGTATTTTCCTCATCGCGATAACCTCGTTTTCTAGACGCGTGTTTTGATGCAAGAAGTGTCTGTGGAATAAAGCCCGTTCCGCAATCTCTCTTGGCTGTGGGTCTACAACACCACCCCGAATCATTCGTTCGCCAGTCAACTTAAATCCAATGTTCTCAAGATATCTACGGGTTTCTGGTTCCAGTTGTGAAACAGGCTCGCTATTGAAATTAGTCAACACAGCGACATCAACCAACTGGTCTGAATGATTATCTAATAATGTGGAGAACGCCTCACAGAACTCTTCGATATATGCGTTAGGTATGTGTAAATCTTTAACTTCGAGATAATCATTGACCTTAAACATCAGTACTTTTCCAATTGGGTCCACGCCCTTGAAGACCGGTAAATACCATCCACGGTCGAGGATGCTCCTGACTTCCCAGATAAATCTTGAAACGTAGGGATCGGACTGAGTGAGTATTCTTAATTTCCCGTCTTCTCTCCTTGGTCGTTTGAGTAATTCCACTTCACTCGGCATGCAGTAGAACGCCTCAGGTTCTGGCACTAATGATACCACTTTTGCGATTTTTCCGGACTTCTCAAGATTCATCAATGCGACAGTCAAATCTTCATAGGATTTGGTGACAAAGAACCGCAGTGTATGTGATTTGATCGGCCCCAGCCGATGGATAACATCAACCAGCGAGTCTTCGAAGGATGTTGGTTTGTACACTCCGTGTACTCGGTGAAACAGGGAGAGTTTACGGCGCCTTCCAATCACATCCTCAAATTGCTTGACCACCAGCATTTGTCTCTCTAAATTATCCAATGCACGCTTTAAGTCACGTTGC
>DALZ01000069.1:0-3657 GCA_002496955.1 Euryarchaeota archaeon UBA128
CTTCATAATCATGTAATACTTGTTCGATTTCTAATTCGTGAGCAATTCTTCTTTCATCGCCAACTAAGTCTAATGAAGCCTCAACCACTATTGTTGGCACGTCTAGATTTTCAGCCCGTTTTATGCCGATTACACCCGATTTATTACTAATCACCACAGTTGTGATATGTTTGCAATCTGGATTTTGTTGATGTTCAAGCATCGCTTGCATGCCGCTACCTGACCCTGAAATCAATATTGCGCAGCGCAATGGATTGTTGGCAGTAGCGACTCGTGTTGTGCCTTGACTAGTTGCCATGAATAGAGGATGCAGCGCTTTGCTATGATTGCTTCGACTTTCAGTGCCTAAACAACCGATGTCCGGTAAATAACATAGAAACGCCCATTTCATCTGCTGCATCGATGACTTCCTGGTCTCGGATAGAGCCGCCAGGTTGTACAATAGAGGATGCCCCCGCATTTGCTGCTTGTTCTAGACCATCTTTGAATGGGAAAAATGCATCTGATGCGAGTACGCAACCCTTGGCTCGTTCACCAGCCCTTCTTGCAGCAATTTTCACCGCCTCAACTCGGCTGGTTTGGCCGGGTCCAATTCCGACAGTGGCCGTGCCTTGAACCATAACAATGGCATTTGACTTTACTTGCTCACAAACTCTTACGGCAAACTTCATGCTATCAATCTGAGCTTGACTAGGTTCTGCTTTTGTGACTACTTTCGCCTTTGTCCAATCAATTATTGGAGCCTCTTCAGTTTGAACAATCCATCCTCCCTCGATTGGTTTCTTGACGAGGATTCTCTCCAAAGGCGCTAATCTGTTGTTTGGTGATTCGATTGTCAATATTCGACGGTTCTTCTTCTGCATAATCAGTGATTTGGCTTCGTCATGGTATCCCGGGGCCATGAGCACCTCGATGAACAAAGGTTCCATCGCTCTCGCCGTGTCTAGTTCTACTGGCTCATTAAAGCAGATAATGGAGCCAAATGCAGATTCTGGATCGCTCGCTAGTGCCGCCTCGTAAGCCTCAACTTGAGTCTTACCCAACGCGGCCCCACAAGGATTGTTATGTTTTACAATAACGCATGCGTGAGGGGTTTCCGGCCATTCATCTGTCGACAATGAGCGGCATAGCCTAAGTGTTGCATCGGCATCTGAATAGTTATTGTATGACATTTGTTTGCCACCTTCTACGTGTGCCGTAACTAAAGTTGAGTGTTGGTCGATGGCTTTGGGATCAATATACAATGCCGCAGACTGATGGCCATTCTCGCCGTAGCGTAATGTGTGTAATTTTCCGGCCGACGCAATCAGGGTATCGGGCAGCCTAATCTCCTGTGCTGATTTATCAGCAAATGATTCTGCCCGCCCAATCCAGCGGGCGTGTAATTCATCTGAAATTGCTGCATCGTATGCTGCCGTATGCTCAAATGCTTCAAGTGCAAGTTGTTGTCTAAATGCAAGTGGCACCGAATCTGTCGAGCCTGCTGAATGTATTTGATCAATAACTGTAGTGTAATTATTTGGATTACAAACTATGATTACGTTACGATGATTTTTTGCTGAGGCTCTAACCATTGTCGGCCCGCCAATATCTATCATTTCTAACAGGTCAGAATCCTCTAATTTTGGTTCCTGGCTTGCTGCAGCAGTAAAGGGGTATAGGTTACATGCTACAATGCTAATCGGCCCGTAGCCTAATTCTGCTAACCCGGCTTTGTCATCGTCGCTCTCGAGCCTTGCCAACAGAGGACCGTGTATTGCAGGATGTAATGATTTTACGCGTCCATCAAAAATTTCCGGGTGCCCCGTAACTTCGGATACACCGATTACTGTGAGGCCCGCTTCCTGTAATTTTCTTGCAGTGCCTCCGGTTGAAATCAATTCAAATCCAAGGCTATCTAGTGATTTAGCAAATTCAACTATACCTGTTTTATCATAGACACTAAGCAATGCTCTTGGTTTCATTGACGTTGTCATTTATGCGACCCATCACCCGCTATTCTTTGAGCCGTATGAACATAGCGCTACCGATTTAATCACCGCGTGCAGAAATCACTTGGTCAACCCGTAATAATCCGCATGCTGTCTCGCATGCCGCTTGAAGTGCATGCAAAACTGTATCTGAGCACTCCCACACATCGACTAGAACCGTTACTTTACCATCAACATCAATGCCAGAATTGTGGTTTCCTAAGCGAATCTGCGAGCGTAATTCTAGTAATCCATCAAGCATATTATTACCTGAATTCGAGACTAATGTAGTTGGTATAGATTCTAAGGCTCGAGAAAATCCCTCGATTGCCAACCGTTCCCTGCCTGAAATAGATTCAGCGTATTCCCGCAGCTGTAGTGCTGCGGTTATGTGGGGGTTACCGCCACCGCACAATGTGTATCCCGATTCAATCGTTTTGGCCACCGAGTTAAGAGCATCATACAAACCACGAATGAATTCTTCGCTAGTGGCTCCGCCACCACCACAAACGTCGATGGTTGTTAAGCCAGAGTCATTGCCTACATTTAAATAAAGTCGATCACGTAAGCCTTCTTCACTATCAAAAGTCTCGACAATCATCGATTCAAACGTGCCCAATGTTGTATCATCTATGCTATCAACATGGTCAATTAGTAACGCACCTGTAGCTAAAGCAACATCTTCAGCACCTGATTTTTCCATTGATGCTAATGCGCAAATATCATTATCAGCTAACTGATGCATTATTCTTGCATCTATTGTTTCAGCACAGAAGACTATTTTTGCACCACTGTCGATAATTTGTTGCGCTTTATGGTTGAGGATTTCCTCTTCAGCAGCCATGAATGAGGTCCATTGTTCAGTGGTTGATATTTCAATTTCAGCATCGTAGGTGGTCTTCTCGATCTCTAATGGACATGAAAGAACCACAACCTTACCAGCAGCTAATTTCCTTGGTAATTTCTCTAAGTCAAGGTTTTTATCGATAACGATGCCTTTGACTAAATTGGTATCAGATAGGCTGCCTATGCCTTTTTTAGCCATCCTAACTAGTTCGGTATCAACAATATAATTGCCAGCACTTTGTCGAGCAACATGTCGTGCTGCACTAACTACTAATTCCGCTAAAATTCCGCTAACAGATTCGACTGAAGTGCCTGTCATCGCGGTTTTAGCGACAGATTGGAGAACCTCTATGTCATCAATGCTAACGGGCTTGGAAATTCCTTCGAGAATTTCTATTGTTTGATGCATAGCATCTTGATAGCCATTTACTAAGACAAGTGGATGAAGGCTTTTTTCTAGCAAAACTCCCGATTCTCGCATCAGTTCACTGGCAAAAATTACGCAGCCTGTAACGCCGTCGCCGCAGGCGTTTTCCTGCGATTCGGCCAGTTGAACGAAGGCTTTTGCCGCCGGGTGCTTGACCAGCAATTCAGCAACAATCTTTGCCCCGTCGTTGGTAACGGCCGTCTCTCCATTGGTTTTGTATAGCATTTTATCGAGGCCATTAGGTCCAAAAGTACCCTTTAACAGATTACCGAATGCAACTGCGGCTGATACGAGTTTTTGCGTCACTGCGACGCCGCTAGTGACCGAGGTTGTTGGCCTAACTATGGCTACTGGTGCACGGCCAGAACCATCATTAGGCTGTTGAGACATGCTACTAGGCAAAAATCACCTATT
>DALZ01000069.1:4040-8275 GCA_002496955.1 Euryarchaeota archaeon UBA128
TCATTACTCCAGTGGTATGCTAACTTGAGTAATTTTAGATAATGTCCAAGATTGTCGCGCTTCATCTTGTCGTGCAATGCTTCGTTAGTGATGAAGATGTCACCCCAGAGATTTGCTGCGGTGCCTTTGTTACCTTTTGGTAGATCGAAGACTTCCTTGGTGGTTGGTTCAAGCAATGAGCGCCAAACTCTTGCAGGATTTACTGCCATGGTAACTTCAATAATTACCTCGGTTTCCTTAATTCCTGTACCAGTCTGCCAAGAATCATTACCCAAGTCAGCAAGGAATGGTAGTGTCAAATCTTGAATTGATAGGCTGGTCATTGGGTCTGCGTTGGTTAGAGAAGTGTATGCTTCGCGCATTCTTCCACGATCTGCTCCTCTTGAGCCGGTAATCGAACGCAATTTGTCAATTGAAGTTGGCACCAAGAATCTAATGTCTGTGTAGTAAACGAGTGGATTATCATCTTTGGCTCCAAAAACGTGGGAGTACGGCGCAGAACCAGCTGATTCACCAAGTAAATCGATTGGGTAGATTGTCTTCAGCGCATTGGTTGCTATTGACTGGACGATTCTTCTCATCAATCTATCTGGGGCACTTGAAATATCATCAAATGAGTTCATATATTCTTCCATATCAATGATATCATATCCTCTGACAGACATAATAGAATGGACGCTCGGGCCAACTACTTTCTTTTCACCATCGTGGAAATCCGCTTGACTAATCCAGCGCGCTCCTTGAGCGACTTCACTAGCAGCGACTAGATCTGCATAAGCCTTGAAACGGCGAGTTACACGGTTCATAAAATCTGCCTGGTCAAGTTTGGTGAATACTGTAGCCTCATAGTTAGACTTCAAGGCGTGATCTGCGACTTGACTAGCGTTAACACAGGTCAAGAGATTGCCTTGATCTGACGGGTACATAATTAGTCTACGCCTCTTCGAGGAGCCGCCTAATTGTCCAACTAATGGATCTGTTAGTACGTATCCTAAACAAGCACACACCTCGAATAATCGGGCATACTTATCTTCATCACTGGCTCTAGCAATCCACTCATCTAGTCCTGGCTCGATACAGTGGAATTCTAGTGGTACCATTTCGGAGCCGGCGCCAAACATTTGTCTAACGGTTGAAGAGCTCATCATTCCCATTAGAGAGTACATCGAGGTTTTACCAGTGGTCATGAATACATCGGTGATGCCTTCTTCGCCGAACGAAAGTCTGCGATCTGGAAGGTTAACTAGTAGGTTGAATGCCGTTGGCGTATCCCTGTTACCGTCGACTGCTGGCCAAATCCATGTGTGAGGCCTGGTGGTTAGGAAACCATTAGCGTCCTTACCAAACCCAGCAGGCGAGTATCTAATCCATCCTAGACGGTTGTTGAATGATACATTTCTGTGCATTAAGGATGGGTAAAAACACTTGTCCAAAGGATCTGAGTCGGGCACTACTCCTCGATGTCCAAGGCCCCAAAGAATCGGTTCCCATTCGGGGAATTCTGCATCTTTCTTACCGAGGAAGACGTGATTGTCACCCGGTCCATCACCGGTCAGGAAAGAGCCACCCATGCGCTCTTCATCACCTGTAGAGCAGAAAAAGAAAGTTTGAGTTGTGAACAACTGCTTGGGAGTCCACATGTTAGCATTGATAATGGTCTTTTGTTTTAGGAAATCTGAAACATTTAGGATTCTTCTTTCAAACTTGAACCGTTCTGCTTCAATCCAAGTTGAGCCCAAAACTAGATTCGTGTTCAATAGCTTGGCCTTTGCAGGACCAATGTACCTTAATCTAGGGTCTGCTCTTGACATATCTGTTTCGGGAAGTGCTTCCCAAGGGCCTCTTCGAGGAATGTAATCCAGAAATGCTTCATGAGCAAATTGCTCAACTTCGGCCTTCTTTACGGTCTCTTCAACCTCGTCCATAAGTCTAACATACGTTTCGTTTGGATTGATTCTGCCTGTTGTTTGGTATTCTTTATTTGATACTGTTCTATGTTCCCACATTTATTTCACCTCAGAATTTTTTCGCTCCGGCCGGGGTTTCTTCCTTATCGTCGCTGGAATCGTCTGCCGCACTTTCTGCTACTTCTTCAACCTCTGCCTCGCTGGACACTTCTTCAATCGTCACAGCGGTGGACGGCTCTTCAGCGGTTGGTGCTGCGTCTTCTTGCTTCTCTGCAACGGCCTCTACCTTATCTTTAACCGATGCCATCATTTCCTCAACAACTGCTGCTGCTGCTGCTTCTGCTGTCTCTTTAGCTTGCTCAATGGTATCTTCATTGGATTGCCTAACCACTGTATCTGCCGCAATTGTAGCGGCTACCTCGGCTTTGGCAATTACTTCCTCTTCTGAAGCACCGCCACCAACACCGCCGGTTGCCTGCTGTAGAATTAATGCTGCAGTCGCGGTCATTGATGCATCGACATAGGGAGCCGCTCGGTAGAAGTATTGAATCATGAAACCAAGAGTACCACACACAGCTCCTAAGCCGATAATCCAGCCGTTGTTGATATTTTGAACATTATCCGGATTCTTATACAAGTCGTCGGCAGGTATGCCAGTTTCTGGTGGCCACCAAGTCATGCCAAGCGCATTAGTGATAGATTCAACCGTCGCCCAGACGGCAAAAATAATCATGATTATCGATGCATAATTTACCAGTGTTCTGTTTTCTAAAAGAAATGCAACCAGAGCATCCCTTTCTTTTCCTTCGCCATCGCTTTGCCCATCCGCAGCGCTCATGGTGTTCCCTGTTTCGGCTTAATATTAAAGTGGATTGCCTGTTTAAACTGCTAATTTACCCTTTATGAGAGGTTCATTTGCGCCCTTTACGCGCTTTTCTTCGCTGACTTTTACCAGAATGTTCCCACGCCCTACTCGCTCGGCTGCGTCGATCTTGAACATCCTCCCAATATGGATTAGGGCGCTCCAAACCTTCAGGAATCTCCTCAAATGTCTTGACTGAAATTGAAATTCCTCCAAGCTCATCCTGTAGTTGACGTATGTTAGAGCCCCCTTTCCCGACCAGCGTTGAAACCATATTGGCGGGGACGTAAACATTGGCGTTCGAACTTGTAGTGAACTTCACCTGAGACTCAACCCCAATCCATTCTCGAATCTTTCTAACCAGCGAATCCTTGGCAAGTGCACGAAGTGGAGATATTTGCCCTGACTGGCCCTCAACTGGGACCACGGCAATTTCTGAACCAAACGCGAACATTTCATGAGTTATCTTTCCACTAGGGAATTCTACTACTTCGATAACTGGCCTTGCTAATTCTTCTTGCATGCCAGTTGGAGGTTTTACGGTCATCCTTAGCTCTAACACCTGTTGAATTCGTCCTGACTCAACATGCAGAATTGTATCTAGTACTTGGCTTACTAAACCGAGTTCAACTTTACCGATTAAGCGCTGGATTGCTTCAAGAGCAGAATTGGCGTGAGTAACACCGAGTAGACCAACCCCTGCAAGCCTGACGTCTGCGAAAATTTCGAAATCTCTAGCCCTTCTTACCTCATCAAAAATAACGAAATCTGGCCGGACTAGAAAAATAATTTCAGCGGTCTTTTCTAAGTCTCCTTCGAGTGGAGCATATTGAGTGATTCGATCGGCTAACTGTAGATCTCTCGGTGCCTCCATGGTTTTGACCATCGTTCCCAAATCATTGTCTAAATATTCTGCAATTGCCTGTGCAAGGGTCGTCTTTCCTGACCCGGGGCGCCCACAAATGAATACTCCTCTGTGGTGATTAGAAAGGCGTTCAATAAGTCTCTTATCCAATTCATAGTCGCCGAGGGAAAGTTTTGCCACTGGCCTAACAATAGTAATCTCCCTTGCGTCAGCAAATGGCGGCCAGGCACAGGCAATCCGTAAATCGCCTAACTGGACTACTTGGCACCCTTTTCGATCTATCTCGAGAAAACAATCGCTTCGATGCTTATTTTGTTCTGCTAAATCGACTAATTGCTCCTGAAGCGATTCCATACGGATTGTATCCCAAGTCTCACTATTTTGCTCGACCTCTACCAGCTTCAACTCGCCGATATTGCCCCGTTTAACTCGCGGCGGACAATCTGCCTTGAGGAACAACGTATGAACGTCATCACCCAGTAAGTTCTCAACTGACTCAGGTAACTCGGGATGGTCGCCATGTTTAGCCATGAACCATTGTCGCTAGCCGAAGCCTTTGACCCTTCGCATAGATTAATGTTCAATTAATCATTATCTTTAG
>DALZ01000069.1:8677-14566 GCA_002496955.1 Euryarchaeota archaeon UBA128
TCTCAACACGTGAATCACTACCCCACATCGTCACACACCACTCGGCAAAAATGATGCTAACAACTGTGAACGAGAAAAAACTGAGTAAGCCACTGGAATTTAATCCGAGGTGTTTGAAGGTTGTTTCTCGATTTGAAACAATCCAAACAAAACCGACTAAAGTTGATAATGCAATTGCAGTCCATGCCGTAGTAAATGCTTCACGCGTCGTAATTGCTGTGATGAGGGTAATAACTGCAACAGCAATAAGCATCCTCTGCACATTGGCGTAGGATATTCCCATGTTTTAAGCCAAAGGCTTCCAATTATTCAATGCTCTCATCCAACTCAGTTGAAGTGTTTTGGATTTTATGATTGGCTAGTTCAATCCATTTAATGCTCCTAATTATTGCCTCGGGGAGGGGGTAGATTGCTTGTTGAGAAGCAGTGTTAAGTGGTTGCAAAAGGTATTGCCATTCCTTCATCAAGGGCAATTCTGAGTTGTCGATAACCCAAATGCGCTCGTTTTCTTGAGTTTTTATTATCAACTTGCTCGATGTGCTTGTCTCAACTAATATTGTGCCGTTGGCGCCGAAATATTTGATCTCTCTATTCTCCTCATTACCATTCCATCCAACCTCAATGCATGCCTCCTTCATACCCGGAAATGTTAATGACAATTTTGCCTTTATCGGATATTTGTTGGCGTTAAGAGCGAGATTACTAACCGATAATGTCGAGGGTTCTAACTCGCCAAAAGAATAGCATGCGGTATCAATTCCGTGGATTGCCATTGCCTCGAATATATTCGGGTTATCTGGTGGTTGTCTAGTAGTAATTCGATTAAATTCTATCTTTTGTAACTCTCCTATTTCCCCTGTAGTGATGATTTTTATGGCCTCATTGATTGCGTCATGAAAACGTAAAATATGGCCAACGAGCAGTCTACTATCAGTTTGTTGTACTTTTGCGATGATCGATGAAGCCTCTTCTCGGGAGAGACCTATTGGTTTTTCAATAAACACGGCTCGGCAGTAATCTAAGAGTGATATCGCTAAATCATGATGGGTCTCTGCTGGAGTAACTATCGCTACAACATCTAGGTGATGATTGGTAACTAAGGTTTGCCAATCCGTGCAAAACGTATCTGCATATTTTGACGCCTCAACTAATTTTCCTGACTGAATATCGCAAGCGTGTATGGCGGAAATTAGCCCCCTTGTTTTCAACTCGCTTAGAGTCTTTAGATGGTTCAAGCCCCATCTGCCGCAACCGACCACTCCAACAACTGCGCCCATGATACTATCATCGGTACTCTGTCGGTTTGAGAGGGTTGCCCTGTTCATCAACATCGGCGAAAATAAATTCTTCGGGGGTTTGAATGTGTGCATAATCGCCTAAATTCTGCTGGTGGAATCCTTGACTCTCGTAGACCTCTGGGGAAAAAGAATAACCTTCAATCCCGATGTACTCTGCTCTTGAAACCCGCGTAGTAATTCGATGATATCCGTGATGCCATAGTGCCAGGGCGGTTATCGCATCTTGACTAGTAGCGATTCTGAAAGGTATCTTTGGAAATGGCGGCATGACGCAGTTGTCAGGAACCAATCGAATGGATTTCATTATTCGTGGAAGATTAATCCACTTCCGCATAAACAGCCAACGGATTCTTCGATGGGCTCGATTTGTGTAGGTTGATTTGGTCAAAAATCTCGCTTCATATTCATAGATTATATGTTTTATTTCATCCCAAACCGCTTTGGTAATGACATATCCCCAAAAATGACGGTTAGTGGCAATTAGCTGGTTCTCTTGGTTTGATTGGATATCAATCGATGCTTTGTTGATATTGTAGGCCGTTATTGTGCCAATATCGTCATATTGCTTAGCCCAGTCCGAGATTTTGAAAACCGTCTCAACATAATGTTCACCGAGAACTAAATCATCTTCTAGCAGTAAAATTCTATCATAGGCTAATTCATCAAAAAGTCTTCTACGGGCATCGATTAAATGTCTTCCTATGCCCCAATTATTAACCCGAAATACGACTTCAGCGTCGGGAAATTTTGAACCTGAAATCAATTGTTTAATCTCTGCTTGCTTAGCGTTAGGGCCGCCATCAACATAGACGAATAGGTCGTGCTCATATGCCGCCTTATTTCGTTCTAGACTAGAGAGTACCTTGGAGAAATAATCAATTCTATTGAACCCCAACAATAGGATTGCCGATTTCAAATAAGAGCCTCCAAATCAATCTCGTTCAGGCGCTTCGCCTTCGCCTTCCGCAGGCCGGTCTTCCCGCTCAGATTCGCCTTCCAACGGCTCTTCTTCCGCTGGTTCTTCGCTATTTTCTTCTAGAATCCAGTAATAGTTGTCATATGGATTCTGATAATCTAAATGGATACTGGCAGAATTCTCCATCGTAGTCAGATTTGTGGCTGTTATGCCATTTGCTGATATTGCATAGATGAAATCGCCCATGAAGATGGATCGGCGTATGTTAAACGAATTCCACCAATATCGCTCAGAATCATAAAACTCGGAATGATCTACTTCACCATACACTGTAAGATTGGTTTCTGTGACATTGGTTATCATTAATTTGCTCACCCATTCTCTCTGGCACTCAACATAAGTCCTAGACTCATAATCGTAATAGCCGCTAGTGTAAGTGTTCATTGGAACAGCAAGCATTGACTTCGGGGCCCAGTATTGGAATGCTTTGTGTTCATAAGTAGCCTCAGAACTCGACCAAGACCAACAAGGATTATTCTCATCCTCTACTGGAGATATTGTTAGCGTTGTTGTCTCTAGCGGGTTGGTAAAGTCTGATACATCAAATAGCGACAAACGGACATTGCTCCAATCAAGCCCTTCACCCGTTTCTAGGTCAGCAGGACCCATGCCAATCGTTAGTAATGTGGTATCAGAAATTGGATGAATATAGGTAGACACCCCAGGAATTTTCAACTCTCCCATGATTGTTGGATTGGCTGGGTCTGACAAATCTATGGTCCAGAGAGGATCCATATTTTCAAACGTTACAATGTATGCTCTGTCTTCAACAAACCTTGCGCTCCAAATTGTTTCATTGGGAGCAATGCCCTCAATTATGCCGATTTGCTCGAGAGTTGTATGACCCTCCGTATCGGTAATTGGCTGAAGAGTAACTACATTGGAGGTCATTGGCTCGGGATTATCTAACCACCATCTACCCCATTGGCCTTCGGTTGAGGCAACTCGCAGTACTCCTTGATATTCTGATAGTGAGAATTGGTTTTGTATGGTTCCGTCTACTCTGCCTGATGCGATATATTCTGTTGTGCCAGAATCGCTGATGTCGAACATGTGGATGTTTGTCGCCTCATCAGCATCGTCAGAGTTCCAAAACCACCAAGAATCCCAAGATTTCTCGGCTAGTATCAGTGCATCTGCCGACGAGTAAACTAATGGGTAATTCCCAATAATGTGATCAGCTTCGAAAGTGAAATCGGAACTGGTGAGGTCAAACGAAAAGATGCTGTTAACTCCTCTTGAGAAACTATCTTGGGGAGCGACAAAACTAGCACACTCATCATAGGCGATTGAATGAGTGATTACGTCGTCGTTTTGTCGCTCATAGATTCGTGGAATAAGATCTGATAATTCCATTTCGGCAATGATTTCTTGATTATCCAACATGGCCTGATAAGCGACTTTTTCCCTTATTTCCAAGCGTCTTGGATCCTCATAATCAAGGTCCCAATAGCCTACAGGAAGGTCTAGCCAGCTGCTCAAGCCCAACGTTTCCATCCAAGCGTGTGATACTGTCCGAATTGTACCATCAACTTCTCTTGCTGTAATGTATGAGCCTTCGATGAAAAGTTCTTTTTCAAGTTCAATTTCAGACCTATCACTTATGTCGAAAACGCTGAATTTAGTTAGCGAGTAAGTTCTCCAAGAGGAATATTCTTCATCCCATTCCATCGCGGCGTAAAGTGGATTTGTCTGCGGAATGTTCCATGAATTAACTGAAGATATGACCACTAATCGGTCGCCGTCAAGGAGCATTGAGTTAGGGTTTCCTTCAATGGTTGTGTTTGATTGATAGACTAAATCGCCAAATTCCGGTACACCCATTATTTCCAGCTTTTTACCATTTAAGAAATAGATGTAATAGCCGTCGGTTTTCACCACGTCAGCCTCATCTACACCACCTTCTTGGTTATTGGTTCCTGAATAGTCTGTTCCTTCAACCCTCCTCGGTGTTGGTGTGTTAGTTCCGCCTGTTGCACTGTCGGTCGACTCGGCCATCATGTCTCCATCGAGCATAACATCATCCCAGAAATAGTAATAATTTTCTTCGACTGCTTGTAGTAATTGAATCCGATAATCCTCTAGAATTGATTCTTTGAGCATGGCTTCTAAATCATCACAATCATCAAATTCAACTAAATCCGGTGTCGAAACTGCCCTTGGAGTAATAGTTTTCCAGTCTAGAGGTAGATCGATTTCAGGAATCTCTATTTCATCCTCTAATGCCCCTAAACAACCCGCAGTAAAGAATAGGGAAATCATCAGCACTGCAATAGACTTTATGCGTTGCATAATATAAGCATAGTGAGTTTAGTTATCAAATAATTGGTGCGTTGCATAAATCGGGTATGATAATTAGATGATTCTGTTGGCCAAGGTAGCAATATTGATACCTATGTCACTTTAGCCGCTACTGGGGAATGCATTGACGATCAACACAGAGATTGAACGTCGCTTTCTCGTCGATGGTAGGGCTGAGAAGCCTTGGAGAAATGCCTACGAAAAATTACAGATCACCCAATATTATCTTGATTCAAATGATATTTTATTTCGAGATTCAGCAATCTCTTATCGGAGCGAAGTGTTAGTTTCTATTACAAAAGAAGAATTTCGAATAATTTCAAAATCAAACAACTGGACAAGTAGAATTAGAGTACAGAATGATGCTGTAATATTTACCATGAAAGGAAAGGAAGTAGGAATCGAGACGACGGAATTGGAATGGGTATTGCCTAGCCTGCCAAATATCTCTGGACTCGAACAACACCCATGCGTTGAAAAAATCAGATATTGCGTTAATGCTAGTAATGGATTAGTTTGGGAGGTTGATGAATTTGAGGGCGTCCTTGCTGGACTCATACTCGCTGAGATAGAACTAGAAGACATCAATCAGGAATTTGACCGCCCAGAATGGATTGGTATCGAATTGACCGGTTTAAAAAATTGGTCCAATGCCAGTTTAGCGACAACGTTACTCAATGCTGAAGAACTGAAAAAGACGTTACGGCAGCAATAATGCGTTCAATCTCATCACCTCTGAGTTCGTGCATAACCGGAATTGCCACCAAGGTGCTTGACAGAGTTGCGGTCACTGGTAGAACTTGTCCATGTTGAGGGTGTTTTGCAAAGACATTTTGTTGATGGCATGGTGTGACATAATATCGTCTGGCATCGATGCCGTGCTGGTCTAAGTGGGCAACCAATTCATCGGGATATTCGGTTGTTAAACTGTATTGATGCCATGCATGTTTAGCACCGGGTCTAGTTTTAGGTGTTGCTACCATAGTCAAATCAGCGAATGCTTCGTTGTATTGTTGGGCGATTTCTCTACGCCTTGCCACCCAGCTGTCGAGATGTTTGAGTTGTACAATGCCAATAGCGGCAGAGACTTCAGACATTCTTAGATTGCTGCCCAATTGCATAGATTCCAAACTTGGCGAACGCCCATGATTTACGACCAAAGATACTGCATCTGTTAACTCGTCAACTGTAGTAGTAAGCATACCGCCTTCACCACCGACGGCCATGTTTTTTGATGGGAAAAATGAGAAACAACTAAGATCACCTATCGAGCCTGCAACCAGTTCACTCCCATCCAACATTACTTGCGATGCT
>DALZ01000183.1 GCA_002496955.1 Euryarchaeota archaeon UBA128
TCGACGATATTTTGGCGGCAAATGGCATTACGGCTAGCCAATGCCGAATCAGAGCACTACCTGCGCACAGTGAAATTGAAAAATTCATAGCGCGTCACAAACAAACAGTGATTTTAGAGATTAACAGGGATGGTCAACTTTACGGTATTTTGCGCAAAGATTTCCCCATTGAATTGGTGGAAAAAATGCATAGCGTTGCTTACTCGGACGGCATGCCGCCAAGAGCTAAAATATATGCTGAAATGATTATCGAAATTCTGCAGGGTGAAGAAAAATGAGCGAACAAAAAGAAAAACCTGAGCGAAAAGAGCGTCGAGAACGCCCCGACCGCAAAGCGAGAGCCGAGCGAAAGGAGCGTCGTGAAAGACCGGAACGCAAGGAAAGACCGGCACGTGCTGAGCGACGAGAAAGGCCGGAACGCAAGGAAAGACCGGCTAGAGGTGAGCGCCGAGAACGGGCCGCGAAACCAGTAAAACTCAATGTTATCAATGAACCAAAAGAAAGTTACACCGGCGGAAAATCATCCCTATGCCCGGGATGTGGACACGACCAAATTTCCAATGTGATAATCAGTGCCGCATGGGAAAACGGAATCCAACCACACAGGATTGCTAAGATGTCAGGAATTGGTTGTTCTTCAAAGACGCCGGCATACTACCTTGGCCAATCTCATGGGTTTAACACAGTTCACGGCAGAATGCCTTCGGTGACCACTGGTGCGTATGCAGTAAACAAGGACCTGCTGTATATCGGGGTCTCTGGCGACGGAGACTCAGCCTCTATCGGTATAGGGCAACTTATCCATGCGATTCGCCGTAATATGGACATGGTATACATAGTAGAGAATAACGGAGTTTATGGCTTAACAAAAGGGCAATATTCAGCGACTGCTGACATCGGTTCCAAGAAGAAAAAGGGACCGATTAACAAGACTCAGCCAATTGACTTGTGTGCTTTGGCAATCAATCTCGGATGTACCTTTGTCGCCCGCTCATTTAGTGGCTCAAAAAAGCAATTGAATGCGATTTTAAAGGCTGCTATGTCACACAAAGGCTTCGCCTTAATCGACGTGATATCGCCGTGTGTCACCTTCAACAATAACGATGAATCGATGCGTTCCTACGGTTACGTGAGAGATAATGAAATTACTTTGCACATGGCGGATTATATTCCACACTTCAATCCGATTCCAGAAGTTGAAGTCCCTGAGGGCAATTTTCGCGATATTACCCTTCATGATGGCTCGACAATCAGGCTGGAAACCATTTCCGACACTCATGACCCCAGCGATGCCGTGGCTGCTTTAACAGCACTACACGAGGCTGAAACGATGGCAAAGCACGTCACTGGGTTACTATATTTTGATAGCACAAAAGCTTCATTGGTTGAAGATCTTGGCCTAGTCGATACACCATTAATCGACATACCAGACAAGGAATTACGGCCCAGCGAAGCAATGCTAAACAAAATCAACGCAGCATACCTTGCTTGATATGACGCGGGACCCAATCTCCAATAAAGGAGTAGAACACAACAAGTGTCATGGGACCATTTATTGTCGGCGGCATTGGTATAGCGTCGGCAGTCTTTTATGGCGCATACAAATTGAATAAACGACGAAACCTGCGCTTACTAAGAGAGGCTAGGCGGAGGAAATATGCTCCTGACCTGCCACCGCTAATCAATACGACATTCTCTAGGACCGTCATTCCATCAAGTGGTTCCGACACGAGTAATCCTCCTCCCGTCGAAAGAACCTTGCAGATTGAAGAATTGTCAGAGGACGACTACGATTCGTGGCAAGAGAGAGACCTTGAAAGAGACGCCAACATTATCGAATTACGACTAATTCTAGAGGAAATAATCGCCGACCTGCCGGAATTGACTGATGACGCCGAGGAAGAGTATACCGAATCAGACCGAATTCTCAATCTTGAAGCCAGGACAAACTGGATTGCTGAACATGAGGAAAACCTCGAGGAACATGCAACACTCGTCGAGACAGAAATGGTCGGCTCTGGTATCATCGTAGAAGAGTCACCACCAGAAAATGACGACCTTGACCAACGTCTGGAACGGGAAGGCGGCAAGACAGGTGCTGTCCAGATCTCTCTGGCTTGGGATGATTATAACGATCTAGACTTACACTTATTCTGCCCTTCAGGCGAGCGAATATATTTCAATAACAAAGAGAGTGATTGCGGTGGCGAGCTAGACGTTGACATGAATGTAAAACCAGTTAGTAACAATGCGGTAGAAAATGTAGTATGGCCAAAAAACCCGCCCAATGGCACCTACAAAGTCGGCGTCCACTTTTACAAATACCATCGTAAGCGAGGCACAAAACGTAAAACAAAATACCGTCTACGTGTTTCAATATTTGGCAAAATTCAGGAATACTCTGGCATGATAAAATATGGCTCAGCCATTCAAATGGTAACCGGTTTCACAATCGGTCATGAAAGCGATGTGTCCAAGCAATACAACGAGTTCGCTTAGTTGGATTGTGTAATTAATTCTTTTAGAATTGAGTTGTGAGTTGGTAGTCCCTCTCGGATTTGAACCGAGGTCGGAGGAACCAGAATCCTCCATGATGGACCGCTACACTAAGGGACTAACGCTTGCGCTACAGGATATGGTTCTTGAAATAAACGGTTAAAATGCGTTTTTTTGTTAGGTCAATGATTTATTTACTACCGTCCAAAGGTTAACAACATGAGAAAGATATTAGCCGTGCTGTTTGCATGTTCGATAGTATTAGCCGGATGTATGGGTTTGTCAGATGACGATGTTGATGAAATAGTCGATGCGGTGGTAGATTTGCCGGGGTGTAATGACGCGACAGCGTATAATTACGACGAAAATGCAAGCAACAACCTAACCTGTTTTACCGAAGCCATTCTGAAAGAATCGGTTACTGAATTTGTCAATCTGCTCAACAGTGATGGTGCGGAGTGGGGAGAAACCGTGGGCATCATGACCGAGAGTACTGAAACTGATTCTGATGGTGAAACTGCTAGCTTTACCTCAACTGGTGTCACATCACCAGATGGTACATACTTCCACATTGAGATGGACATGGGTATGATGGTCATTGAAATGGGTGAGTTGATGACTGAAAATCCTGACGGTACCACCAACATTGTTTCTAATTGGATGGGTAACTCATTCCAAATGAATACTGAAGTGGTATTCGACGAGTTCTACAACGCCGAGTCATTTGCCGATTTACAGAATGACTCTGCTGATGATTCAAATGATGACGGCGGCTCAGATGATT
>DALZ01000130.1 GCA_002496955.1 Euryarchaeota archaeon UBA128
GTTTCTTTTTCCAATATGTGGTTGAGCCATGCGCCTTGGCCCAGCCAAGTCGAGAATACGATACCACTACTTTGTTGACGGCATTGTTTACCATTTCTCCGCAAATGATACTTGCTAGGAGCATATTGGTGAGTATTTGCAATGAGTAAGTCGTTCATGGCGGGGTCTGTCGTGAAACGATTGCCTGATGTTGAATCAATTATTGCTTGTAATCGTGGAATTTCGTTGATAATTGCCTGACCATTGAGCGCTGTCACAATGTCTTCAGCAAAGGTCTGAACACTAGAGTCCATGTAGAACCCGAAACTCCCGGCAGGATCTTGTTCCATTGGATGTGAATTGACTCCAATTACTGGGGTTTTTGCATCGATATTGTGGGATATGCTGGTCAGTGTCCCGTCGCCACCGAGAACAATGACCAAGTCACGTCCAATAAAGTCTGCTCGCCTCACCTTTTCTCGGGCAGTAAGATCAAATTTCACCTCGAAACGCTCGCTGATATCGTGAAGTATTTCGGTAACTCGGTTTAAACTTTCATCGTGAACTTGTTCAAAGTTTTTCTTAAAAACTACTAGCACATTAGTCACGACACCCGCCTCAATTAACGCAAGCGTTCTTCCTTATTCAAGACCACCATATCATTAAGTGGCAGATACGAGGCTTGAATAGGTTTGACTCTCACCGCGGATTATGCAACCAAACCCATGGGATGAGATTAGCAAAGATGTCGAAAGTCAAGAGATACTTATTGACGGACAACCAGCACAAATCTCTACAGGTTTTGGAAATCAGGTGATAATGCTGCAACCGCCGTCTTCCGCTGCGAAGGTCATTGGAATTTTATTGATACTTTGGGGGGCGCTAAATTCTATTTTCTTGTTAATTGCTGTCGCTGGGTGGTCTAATGCTGATATTAGAGCCGAGCAAGGAATTGATTTGACTGGAATCGCCCTAAATCTAATCTCGGGAATTATTTCAATTGGTACTTCTATACTCGGCGGCATTTGGATGATGAATTATCAGCGTAAAGGTGTGTATCTTGTACTCATTGGAATTCTGATTGGGTTCTTGTTCTCCATAATTCTTAGTTTTACTGGTTCGACAGATGTCGCTGCACAGGATACCGGATTAAATGAATCAGTGGTTTCAAGCATCGCCGTAGGTATCAGTGCTGTGTGTAGTGCAGTGTGTGGATTAATTGTAGCGATTCCACTCATGATTTCCAATAACGGATTGGATGATTCTAAGTTATTTGGCTAATTGACAACATTAAAGCCTTGCTCAATATAGCCCAGATTGATGATAGAGACACTCAATCTTCAATCTGGGTCATTCAAGATGGTATTGCCTTACAAATGGTATGGATGGCTAGGCTACGTAATATTTGGTCTCATTACACTATTCGGCATCGCTGCTACCATTTCGGGCCTTACCAAACTTCCAGAGGATTTGACATTTGGCTTGTTTTGTACTGGTATAGGTCTACTATGTTTAGCATTATGTACCCCCGGCTCTCACGAGAAGGACCTGCATGATATAAGGCAGCAAGCGATTGACCCTGCTGAGTTAGAAGCAAAAGCCAAGGAGAGCGGTTTAACAGTTGATAGTTGGTTTCTCCGACAGACAACCTATGTGCCAACCAATGACCCTAATGATTGGATTCTTCCAGCACCAGGGCCAGCAACATGGAATACGACAGATTGTTACGCAGAAGATTCGGGAGGACAGCCAATTCCAGAGCACCCAGTTAGGGTAGGGACACCAGTTCCTGCAACATTTAGTCTGTATGGGATTTTTGGTCTTTCTGCTGTGTTGTGTTTTATCCTCGGTATAGGCTCAGTTATAGGAGAAGTTGACGAACCAGATTCGAGATTGTTGGCGATTGGTGTAGTTTCACTAGTTGCTATCATATGGCTTATTCTTGGTTGGTTACGAGCGAAAATGCTCAATCAAATGATTGACACTCCCACTTCCCTTGTCAGGTCTGTTGCGCTCGGTCACCACGAGTTGGTAGGACAGGTTAGGCCATCACATGAAGGCGTTCTTCGAGTGGTTGTTGATGGAAATGAAAGAATGTTTATGGAGAATATGGTTGCTTATAATTGGACTTATGAGCAACATCAAGAAAGGACCGTTAGCACAAAAGAAGGGACTAGGACTGAACGCAGGTGGGTCACTATTAGGTCCGATAGTGGTGGTTGTCCATTTATCCTCCATGATGGAACAGGGGGAATCAGAGTAAATGGTCAAAGTTTCAAACGCAGCGATTATGGCAACTACATCAAACGTTGGGATGGTGCATTTGCTGAAACTTTAGGAAAACAATTCATGGCATCTTTGATTGCTGGAGTCTTAGGTGGCTGGCGAGTAATCGACCATCGCTGGACTCTTTATGGAATTAAACTAGGGAATCCTGTTTACATTATGGGCGAAGTCAAGTCGAGACCTAGGGCTGACATCGAAGCAGAGAATCTGGATGGTAACCGACAAAATAGCATAATTGAGGTATGGGGGAATAGTGATGGAGTTGGTCAAAAAGTCACACTCAATCGAGGCACAGAGTTGTCTAACATTGGGCGCTCAAGGTCATCTGTTGAGCTGGTTGCCCTACCAATGCTGCTGTTCTTGGGTGCATTGTGCTTATTGGCGCTTGCATGAAGTTCAAAGGCTAGTTTGCACACGCCAGCCCATGGAAGAAGTAGTGATAGTCGGAGGGGCTCGAACCCCATTTTGTGAATGGCAAAGTGGCAAGCGAGGAGATGGCCAGCCCGGCGGTTTGTTGAAAGATTACAGCGCACTGAAGCTGGGTGAGATTGCGATAAAGGGCGCACTTGATAAAACCGGAACGGCGCCGGAAGATGTCGATCACGTTGTCATGGGCTATGCCTTACAGACTTGTGATCAAGCGATTTTTGGCGCTCGGCACGCAGGACTTGGGGCGGGAATTCCTCAAGAGATTCCTATGTTAACTCTATCACGTATTTGTGGCAGTGGTGTGCAAGCCATTGTTACTGGAGCACAGATGATTATGCTCGGCGAGGCAAATACGGTAATTGCCGGTGGAATGGAGAACATGTCCCAAGCACCGCATGTATTGCGCGG
>DALZ01000093.1 GCA_002496955.1 Euryarchaeota archaeon UBA128
TGTTTGGTGCGTTGAAGATGCGATAAACAGCGTCGCAAATGGTGCCCTAAAACTGGCAGGAGAAATGCCAGACAGTGAATATATTGCGATTAACTAAACTCAAACGCGGTTTTGACAATTAGGTCCCCAATACGGCCTAATACACCCAAAACTATTGGGAAAGTTCAAGAGTGGTTGATTACCGATAGCCGTCATATGACAGTCGGCTCCTCGTCACCGAGCGGAATAAAACGAGTCGGTGATAACTCGTTAGAAGAGCGGGCAGCACTAGAAGGAATGTTACAGGGATACCCTGTTGAACAACTCGTCGAAGAGGTATTAATCGCCTGGGATGAATTAGCCAAAAGAAATGACGAGATGGTGTCGGTTAAACAACGCCTGAGAGTGCTTGAACTAGATCTTGCTGAAAGAGAAGATATGGTGGCACCTGAAGTTGCGAGAATGAATGATTTGGAGGCAGAATTGGAAGAACGTCGAAGTCAAATGGTTCACCTCGAAAGGTTGCTATCAGATGCAAGACAAGACTTAGCAGCACAACAGTCAGCGATTTCTTATGAAGAAAAGAGTCGGCTTGATAATGAGGTTGAAGTTTTGAGGACGTTGACTTCTGAACAAGACGAAGTGATTGGAGAATTAGAAGGCCGTGTTTCGCAGATGGTTGAAGCTTTGGAAAGGGCTGCCGATGCAGGTTTAACCTCGGTAACCGCCGACGAAGTTCGGAGCTTGAAGGCTCAAGTGGATAACATGACTAAACAATATGAAGTTGAGGCCGCGGCCAATAAAGCGTTGGAAGAGGAACGACAACGGTTGCGCGATATTGCTGATCGACTACGTGGTCTGCTAGATGCAAGAGATAATCGTTTAACCGAACTAGAAGAACAGTTGGAAAGAGTAATGCAGGGTCCACGGTCAGTATCTGCTGAACATGACTATTTGGTTGAGCAAATAGAGGAGTTGAAGCGAAGGTTACTCGAGAGAAATCGAGAATATGAATCACTGAGAAGACGGGAAAGGCGGCTTCATAGTGATGTATTTGAGCGGGATGAGCGTATTCAACAAATGTCTCTAACAATGGGTGACATAGAATCTGCGCTACAAGATCGGACTGCTGAATTAAGAGAATTAGAAGATATACGCGAATCAATGTCAAACGAGTTAGACTCTGTTCGTCGGGGGGAGCGTACTCGTGAAGTTGTCGGCAGAGTCTTCGCCGACTCGCTATCGCTGGTTAGAGGGCACGATGAAAGGGAAATGAAGCGAGAAGCATATGCTCAGGCGCCTGATGTCGAGAGGAAACTTGCAACCCCTGATATAGACGATATGGCGAATTTAGCTGAAGGAGGTCGGGTTGATCTTGGTGTTGAGGAAACTGTAATCGAGCCCGGTATAGATGTTGATGGCAATCGGCCTCATGCACCAGGCGGTAGTGGTGACCCAGTAATCTTCGAAGACGAAGATTAACCTAACTACCATTAGAGAATGCTATTAATTCATCGATTGAAATATGGTCAACTGTATCTTTACAATAATGTGCTTTGACGACTAACCCTTGCTCGTCGATTAAAATATCAACTGGAATGATTGACAGTTTTCCCGGTGAAAGGGTCATTGGTAAGTAGCCTTTCAGTGTTGCTTGAATGAATGTTAATGGCGAGCGAAGTGTGCCAAGTAAAAACCGGCCAAATGATTTCATGACTGAGTTTTGCGCGAAGTGCTCAAACGATTCGTCTGCAACAATATGAAACGGTGCGTTATGTTTTTTCATCCGTTTGGTTAGTTCTCCAATCTTTGCGTAAAACACCCCAACCATCACTGTATCATCTGCGAATTCATTCCAACGCTTGATGATACGATTTATTCTAACATTACAAAACGGACACGATGAAAATCTAAAAAATGTAAGTATTACTCGTTTACCGAGATGATCGCTCATCTTAAACAAGGTCCCGTCGGTTGCGCGTAATTCTAATTTTGGCGCTGGATTCCCTGGGGTTAATCTTGGCATAAACCCCTTAAACGGTTTTGATTGTTAAGGTTAATTGGATAGGAAAAAATTGATTGCTGATATTTTGTATGCTAAATCTTTCAGGTCATCTGCATCTTCAGTTAAGGTTCCCGTCACAATCCAATCAGCGCCTGCATCTGCAGCTAATTTTGCTTGATCTGGAGTTCTTATCCCTCCACCGACAATTAGAGTAAGCCCTGAAGTAGATTTTGCACTACGAATCAAATCTTCGTGCACTGGGCTGTCCGCACCACTTCCTGCTTCAAGATAGAGAATTTTGAAGCCATACATCGCTGCTGTTAATGAATAGGATTTTACTAAATCGACATCGCTTGGCATGATTAAGTCCGCTTGGCCGACCTCGCCGACCTTACCACCAGGATGACATACAAGGTAACCTGTGGGTAATGGATCAATGTCAAACTTGTCAATATACGGCGCCCCTTTTAGTTGTTCATCGATCAAAAACCGGCGTTCCCGTGAATTCATGAGCATCATAAATGTAATCGCATCCGCAGCCGGCGATAGCGCGTGAGAGCCGCCTGGGAATAATACAACGGGTACTTTCCACTGATCCTCATCACTATCTGGTGATTGGCTAGCGGCAAATATTCTCAATTCAAGCATCTCTTGGATTGCTGTGCAAGTTGCGTGAACAATCTCGTCAGGAGTATCTGTAGAGCCACCAACAAAAATCATTGAAGAGCCAGATTCTATCGCGGTAAGAGCGCGTTCTGCTGCAACTTTTGGCGCTTGTTTTGCTGGATCAATAAGGGTGATGTGGCGGGTTTTTTCACCACTTTTTGTAATGTATGTGAGAACTGTCTCATCATCCCGTCTCATTGCAATCATTAACCGCTGTGTCATGAACCGCATATTAATTGCGGAGTCCGGCATGTGTTAGAGCTCAATCACAAGATTATGAACGAAGACCGTTTGGCCACACCATGAGCGAAGTGGGACCTTTCAGGAGACTATTGTCCCATATGAAAAGCCATAGGAAGACCATTCGGTTAGCCTCGTTATGTTCCATTACGAACAAAATTTGGGACCTAGCACCGCCGTTACTTATTGGTCTTGCAGTAGATGTGGTTGTGTTAAAGGAGGAGTCTTTTCTAGCCGGGCTAGGATACACCGACCCATGGAATCAATTGATTCTGTTATCGATTTTGACATTCCTCATATGGGGGATGGAGTCGTTGTTTGAGTATTTCTATGGAGTATTATGGCGAAATTTAGCGCAGACTGTCCAACACGAATTGAGAATTGACACTTTTAATCACGTTCAAAAACAGGGCATGGGGTGGTTTGACGAACGCCAGAAAGGCGATATTTTGGCAGTTCTTAATGACGATATAAACCAATTAGAACGATTTTTGGACAAGGGGGCTAACGATTTGCTTCAGGTTTCAACAACCGTTGTTGTTGTTGGTGCTGTGTTCATTATGATTTCTTGGGAAGTTGCACTTCTTGCAATACTGCCGATTCCAGTTGTTATCTGGGGGTCATTCAGATATCAGAGAAGTCTAGAGCCCCGTTATGCCGATGTAAGAAATGCTGCAGGCACCATGAATGCTCTATTGGAAAATGATTTATCTGGTATGTCTACTATCCAATCTTTCACTGCAGAGGAAATTGAAATCGCTAGAGTCAGAGCGGTGAGTGAGGGTTATCGGGAAGCAAATAGAAAGGCGATCAAGCTATCTGCAGCTTTTACTCCACTCATTAGAATGGCAATACTCTGCGGCTTCACCGCAACTCTATTACTCGGAGGTTGGTTGACACTGGAGGGTGAGTTGGCGGTTGGCGCATATTCTGTATTGGTGTTTATGACTCAAAGATTGCTGTGGCCACTGACCCATTTGGGTGAAACTTTTGATCTATACCAACGTGCTATGGCGTCATCTACAAGAGTTCTAGATGTGTTGACTTCAGAGATTGAGATAAAAGAAGGTGATTTTGCTCCTGTTAGAGACATAATACAACACAGTGACATCATTTTCGATGATATTACTTTCGCCTATTCCAACAGAGATAACACTTTTGAAAATTTATCATTAACCCTGAAAGCTGGAAAAACCACTGGCATTGTTGGCTCAACGGGAGCGGGGAAAACGACTCTAACTAGACTAATGCTCAGGTTTGCCCAACCGTCTTCTGGTCACATAATATGGAGTGGTAAGGATATTGGAGAATGGTCTTTGAAACACTTGCGATCTTCTATTGCGCTGGTGGAACAACACATCACATTATTCCCAACATCTATTCTTGAAAACATAAGATATGGTAGACCAACAGCAACAAATGATGATGTTTATCGTGCGGCTGACGCTGCTGAGGTAACCGAATTTATTGCTACCCTACCTGGTGGTTGGGATACTATGATTGGTGAAGGAGGATATCGGCTTTCAGGTGGGCAAAGGCAGAGATTGGCCATTGCAAGAGCAGTTTTGAAAGATGCTCCGATGTTAATTTTAGATGAGGCAACCTCTGCAGTGGACAACGAGACCGAGGCATCACTACAGCGCTCCATTGAATACGTATCTGCAGGAAGAACTACTGTCATTATTGCCCACCGGCTGTCTACAATTCGTAATTGTGACATCATAATGGTGATGGATGATGGTAAAATTGTTGAACAAGGA
>DALZ01000012.1 GCA_002496955.1 Euryarchaeota archaeon UBA128
TTCAGATGGGACAAATCTTGCTCTGGCAACCAGTCGCCGTCAACAATATCATCTACTCGTCGACAGAATGCATACAGCGAATTGACCGCTTTGCGCTTGTGAGGTGGTAAGTGCCTGAATGACCTGAAAAAAGAACTTGAAGCATTTCTGGCAATCATCTCACAGTCTGCATAAGCAGCATCTAAACGGTCTGCTGCTGTTGGTTTTTCTTGACCGAGTTGAAAGATTGATACCATGTTAACACCATTGTCACAGATTAGCCGTATTCCAAACCAATCTTATTGATATATCAACTATAGTATACTTCCCGATTGTTAACTAACTATGAATCACGCTAATTGTGTCCAGTCTACCTCGGCTTCTACCATTTCTATTTCATCGACATCCATCTGGGCAAGTTGTAGCTTGCCTGATAATTCATCATTTACGGCATGCCAGTAAGAGTAGGCTTCGATGACCCATATGCCAGATTCTCTAGTTCCATTTCCGGATCCCTTAACTCCGCCGAATGGTAGATGCGCCTCAGCCCCTGTAGTTGAATTATTGATCCCTGTCATGCCCGCCTTGATGCCGGTTTTGTAGCGATATGCCTCTAATCTGTCGTTGGTGTAAATCGCAGATGACAATCCATACGGACTAGCATTTGCTAGATGTAATGCATGGTCGAAATCATTGGCTTTAACAACTGTAACTAGTGGTCCAAAAATCTCTTCATGGAAACACTCCATGTCCTCAGTCACATCCACAAATACATGCGGCCACATGAACACACCCTCACTAGGGTCGCCGATGAAATTATCCGGGGAGTTGTCCGGGGTTATCTCGCCCCGGCCCCAAATCTGCTTAGCGCCACTTGCCTTGGCCATCTCCACGCCTTGTAGGAAATCCTTCCCATATTTCGCAGACAGCATTGGTCCATACAGCACATCCTTATGGACTAGCGAGTTACCTATTTTTGTAGCCTTTACTTTGGCCATGAATTTCTCCATAAATTCATCGTAGATATCTTTGTGAACAATCAGATTGCCAAGACTTGTGCAACGTTGTCCGGCGGTTCCGAACGCCCCCCAGTAGGCGCCTTCAACTGCATTATCAATATCTGCTGAGGGCATTACTACCAGTGGATTTTTCCCTCCTAATTCTAATGAACAGGATACTAAATTACGTCCACATATCTCACCAATCATCTTCCCCACGCCGGTCGAGCCGGTAAACGATATCTTGTTCACCAATCCTTCGTCCACGGCATCAACTAGATATTGGCCAGCACCACTACCTTTGCCGTGAACTAGGTTAATGACCCCATCTGGAATGCCCGATTCATGCATTATTCTTGCTAGCGCAAAGGACAATAATGGCGCATCTTGCGGGCTCTTCCAGACACAGGTGTTACCGCACATTATGGCTGGTATCATCTTCCAAAACGGGACCGCTGAGGGGAAGTTACAGGCGTTGATTATGCCACATACACCCAATGGCCTGCGGTAAGTGAAAAGTTCTTTTTCTGGCAATTCCGAGTTGACGGTTTGGCCATACAGTCTGCGACCTTCCGATTGGAAAAACAAGCATGTGTCAATTGCCTCTTGAATCTCTCCGCCAGATTCCTTCAATGTCTTACCAATCTCTCGAGTTTCCAGAGCAACCAAGGCATCTTTGTGCTCCATGAGTAACCGGCCCATATTGCCAATAATTTGGCCTCTAGTGGGTGCTGGTGTAGCAGCCCATGCTGGGAATGCTGCGTGAGCAGCATGTAATGCGGAGTGCACGTCATCGCGAGTAGACAAGGGAAATTCTCCTACACAATCTGCTAACAGAGCGGGATTTGTGGAAGTAAATGTCGCTCCATCACTGGCTAGAGTTAACTCTCCGTTAATGATGTTATAGCCACGAACAGCCGGTTTCCCATTAGGGTTTTCGATGTCAATAAATTCTAATCCCGTTTCTAAAACATGAACCATGACTACCCGACCAATGACCGATTATTGAACATAATGGTCAATATCAAAGAAAAAATGTATCGCAAATAACCGTGATGGGTTTATAATACACGGCAGGTAGAGCAATCCGCAACGAGTTTGGCCTACAAGTTTTTCAAACTGCGGACACGGCCGAGGTAAAGGAGCGATAACAATGTCTGGTCAAAATGAAACCATCTCACTAACTGTGGAAAAATCAATTCCATCTGATGTCGGACACGGCAGAGCACGAATTTCGGGCGACTCTGGGCTAGACCTTAAGCCAGGCGACATTGTTCTTATAAAAGGCGAAAAACGCTCTACAGCGGCGATATATTGGCGTAGCAGACCAGAAGATAACAAAATGGCAATCATCAGAATCGACGGCATCATCCGAAAAAATGCTGGTGTCAGCCTCAGAGACAAAGTAACAGTCTCTAAAGTTGAGGCAGAAGAGTGTAAGAAGCTGGTCATTTCTCCGGTTATGGCTAACAAGCAAAAAGTCAAGTTCGGCCCCGGGATAGAGGGTTTTGCTAGACGTGGCCTACAAAATCGACCAGTCGTTCAGGGCGACCGAATTTTCATTCCAGGCATGACCCTATTTGCTGAGGCGTTACCATTCGCAGTTGTTCAAACAACACCAAAAGGGGTTGTTAAAGTAACCAACGATACTGATATAATCATCAAAGATGAAGCAATTGACGATGAAGATATTGGACAATCTGAAGGCATCACCTACGAAGACGTCGGTGGAATTGGTCAGCAATTGCAGAAAGTCCGAGAAATGATTGAATTGCCTTTGAAGCACCCAGAACTGTTCCGCAGACTTGGAATCGATCCGCCCAAAGGTGTGCTGCTTCATGGCCCCCCCGGAACTGGAAAAACGATGATTGCAAAAGCTGTCGCTACCGAAACCAATGCTCATTTCAAGTGCATTAACGGGCCCGAGATAATCAGCAAGTATTACGGTGAATCAGAAAAACAACTGCGCGAAATATTTGACGATGCGAGCGACAATGCACCAGCAATCATATTTGTCGATGAAATCGATTCGATATGTCCAAAACGCGAGGACGTAAGCGGCGAAGTTGAGCGTCGTGTTGTTGCACAGATGCTGACTCTGATGGATGGTATGCAAGGGCGCGATAACGTTGTGGTAATCGGCGCGACAAACCGACGCGACGCACTGGACCCTGCACTGAGAAGGCCTGGACGGTTCGACCGTGAAATTGAGATTGGTGTGCCAGACCGTGACGGTCGAAGCGAAATCATGGATGTACACACTCGGCAAATGCCAATGTCGGAAGACTTCGACATAACCTGGATTTTAGACAACACATATGGTTTTGTGGGAGCGGACCTAGCGGCTCTAGTTAGAGAAGCCGCGATGAAAGCCCTGCGCAGATACCTGCCCGAAATCGATTTAGATGAGGAGACTATACCGCCGGAAGTGTTGGAGAAAATGGAAGTCTGCATGGAAGATTTCCGAAAAGCAATCAAGGACATAGAACCCTCAGCGCTCAGGGAAATTTACGTTGAAGTTCCCGAAGTCACTTGGGATGAAATAGGTGGTTTGGAAGATGTAAAAGACCGATTGAAGGAATCTGTTGAGTGGCCTCTAACAAAACCTGAGTTGTTTGAACATTTTGGTATCAAGCCACCTAGAGGTATTGTGATGTTTGGGGCACCAGGAACCGGAAAAACGCTTCTAGCCAAGGCTATTGCTAACGAAGCACAGGCAAATTTCATTAGCATAAAGGGCCCTGAAATGATTTCAAAGTGGGTCGGAGAGTCTGAACGAGCAGTTCGTGAAATATTCAAGAAGGCTAAACAATCCTCACCATCGATAATCTTCCTCGACGAATTTGAATCAATCGCTAACATGCGTTCCTCAAGTTCCGGTGAAGGCAGTGATGTATCCAATCGGGTTGTGAATCAATTATTGGCAAGTATGGACGGTGTAGAGTCGATTGACGGTGTGATTATCGTGGCAGCAACCAACCGACCAGAGATGATTGACCCGGCGCTACTGAGAAGCGGCAGATTTGAGCGAGTTCTGCATGTGCCCCCGCCTGATGTTGGAGCTAGAGAAGCAATATTCAACATTCACTGTAAGGGAATGCCACTGTCTAATTTTTCAATTAAAGACGTCTTGAAAGGCATGGATGGGTTCACCGGGGCTGACATTGAAGCAGTCTGTAGAGAAGCAGCCTTGATATGTATGAGAGCGAACAAAAAGAAAGTCACCAAAACCCACTTTGAAGAAGCCATTGGCAGAGTCAGGCCAACAGTAACACCAGAAATGTTGGAATACTATCAAAAAATGGA